>JAGAUV010000023.1 GCA_017620635.1 Muribaculaceae bacterium
CGCGTGCGAGGCCGGGAGGGCCGAGCGGAGCCGAGTCGCGGAGCGACGACCGTGTGGTTCCTTTGGCGTGCATCCCCCTCCTGCACACAAAAAAAGCGTCGGACTCCTTGCGGAATCCGACGCTTGCGCTTCAAGATGGACTCGAACCAACGACCCTCTGATTAACAGTCAGATGCTCTAACCGACTGAGCTATTGAAGCGAATGCGTAAACCCCTCCGGGCTTTGCGGTGCAAAGTTACTGCAAATTTTTTTTATGACAAAATTTTTTGGCATAAATTTTTTTACGACACCATTTCTTAATGTTTGCTATAGGGGCTCGAAAATGAAAGTGCGCTACTTCACAGTAACGCACCTCCCTCATAACCAAAATTCAAGTATATTGTGAGTCTAACAAAACGTTATTAACAAAAAGTGAAGTTTTAACTTCACGATGCAAAGTTATATTATATTATTGAAATATATATGCAAAAATGGTTTAATAAATATTAATAAATAATAAAAAGTAGCTTTAAGTTACTTTATTTTAAATTTTTATAAACCCTCCCGGTGGTCAATATTGTTTCATATCTGTTGCTGTGTTTGCACATTTTAACTGCAGATACGACTTTTCGACCAATATATTTTGCATTATGATTAATTTATTGATTGGATATTTTGTAACTTTGCAGCCGGAAAAATATGTTATAAAACATAGTTGTAGAGCCACTAAAAGGAAATAGAATAACAAATCGATATGAAAAAACAAGCGTTAACCCTCTTGCTGGCCGCTGTAGCAGTATGCGGCCTTGTGAGTTCATGCGGAAAAAAGCAGCAGGCGCAGCCACAGGCCGCCGCTCCGGAGATCGCAGTACTGACAGTGGAGCCGTCTTCGGCATCTTATCAAAATTCGTACCCTGCCACAATAAAGGGTAAGACCGATATCGCTATCCGTCCTCAGGTAACGGGTTTCATTACCAAGGTAAATGTAGACGAAGGCCAGAAGGTACACCGCGGCCAGGTGCTCTTTACCATCGACCAGGTGCAGTATCAGGCAGCCGTCGATCAGGCCGAAGCAAATGTCAACTCGGCCAAGACAGCGGTAAGCACCGCCGAGATTACCGAGCAGAACAAGCGCACACTCCTCGACAAGAACATCATCAGTGAGACAGAGTGGAAGATGGCCGCCAACCAGCTCGCTCAGGCCAAGGCCGCGCTCGCCCAGGCTCAGGCAGCTCTGGTCAACGCCCGTAAAAATCTTGCCTACACTACAGTGACAGCTCCCAGCGACGGCGTGGTAGGCACCATCCCCAACCGCGAGGGCTCGCTCGCCTCTCCCTCCACGGCTCTTACCACTATCAGCGACAACTCGCAGGTATATGCCTATTTCTCGCTCTCCGAGAAAGATCTGCTCAACCTTATCGACGGCGGCAACTCCAGTGTCGACGCCGGCGTGAAGTCGCTCCCCAAGGTGCAGCTACAGCTTGCCGACGGCACCATGTACCCCCTCGAAGGTACGGTGGCCACAGTGTCGGGCGTGATCGACAATGCCACCGGCGCAGCTTCGTCGCGCGCCCTCTTCGACAACCCCAATGGTATGCTCCGCAGCGGCAACACAGGCCAGATCATCATTCCGCGCAAGAGCGACGGCGTGCTCGTGATTCCGCAGAAGGCAACATATGAGGTGCAGGATCTCCGCTATGTCTACACTCTCAACGACAGCAACGTGACCGTGCCCACACAGATTACCGTGCAGCCCTACAACGACGGCAAGACATTCGTCGTTACCTCGGGACTCAACCCCGGCGACCGTATCGTGACCGAAGGCGTCGGCACATCGGTGCGCGCCAATATGCCTGTTACCCCCAAACAGTAAATGTAGGCTCTGCTGCTTAATCATTAATAAAGCTAATCCAACATGAAACTTGATAGATTTATCAACCGCCCGGTGCTGTCGACGGTAATATCGATCTTTATCGTCCTTCTGGGTCTGATCGGTCTGGCTTCGCTGCCGATTACCCAGTATCCGGATATCGCCCCTCCTACAATCTCGGTAAGCACGACATATAACGGCGCCAACGCCGCCGCCGTGCTCAACTCCGTGATAGCACCTCTGGAGGAATCGATCAACGGCGCCGAGGGCATGACATATATGGAGTCGACAGCGACCAATACCGGCTCGGCTACAATCAACGTATATTTCGAGCAGGGCTTCGACCCCAACATGGCCGCCGTAGACGTCCAGAACCGTGTGGCGTCGGCCGCCAACCTTCTCCCTGCCGAGGTTAACCAGGTGGGTGTGCTTACCCGTAAGCGCCAGACATCTATGCTTGTCGGCGTGGCTGTGGTCGATACCACCGCCGAGGGCAAATATACTTCGGAGTTCCTCGACAACTACATGAAGATCAACGTAGTGCCCGAGCTGCAGCGCGTGCAGGGCGTGGGCGACGTCATGTCGTTCGGCGCCGACTACTCTATGCGCATATGGCTCAAGCCCGAGGTCATGGCACAGTACCACCTGATGCCTACCGATGTGTCGGCCGCTCTGGCCGAGCAGAACGTCGAGGCCGCCCCCGGTGCCTTCGGCGAGCAGGGCAACCAGTCCTTCCAGTACATCATGCGCTACCGCGGCCGTCTGTCCAAGCCTGAGGAGTTCGGCAACATCGTTGTCCGCACAGGCGAGAACGGCGAGGTGCTCTATCTCAAGGACGTCGCCGACATAGAGCTCGGTCGTGTGACCTACGGCTTCTCCAACAAGTACAATGGCAAGATGGCGTCGATGGCGATGGTGTTCCAGACCCCCGGTTCGAACGCCACCAAGATCATCAACGACTGTATAGCGCTTGTCGACCGTCTCAAGGCCGATCTGCCCCAGGGCTGTGCCTTCGAGATACCTATGAACAACAACGACTTCCTCTATGCGTCGATCAACACCGTTATCCACACCCTTATCGAAGCCTTCATCCTGGTGTTCTTCGTGGTGTACGTCTTCCTTCAGGATATGCGGTCGACCCTCATCCCGGCCATCGCTATCCCTGTGGCCCTTATCGGCACATTCTTCGTCCTGAGCCTTATCGGCTTCTCGATCAACCTTATCACTCTGTCGGCACTCGTCCTTGCCATCGCCATTGTGGTGGACGACGCCATTGTGGTGGTCGAGGCCGTCCATGCCAAGCTCGACCAGGGTTATACCTCGGCCCGTCGCGCCTCCATCGATGCGATGGGCGAGATCGCCGGCGCCCTCATCTCCATCACGCTGGTCATGATGCTCGTGTTTATCCCCGTGTCGTTCATGCCCGGTACGGCCGGTGTGTTCTACCGCCAGTTCGGTCTTACCATGGCCATCGCCATCGGTTTCTCGGCCGTCAACGCGCTCACCCTGTCGCCGGCCCTCTGCGCCCTCTTCCTTAAGCCCAAGCATGTGGAAGGCCAGCCCGACCCGACACTCAAAGAGCGTATGGGCGACGCCTACCGTGCCGCCGGCGAGGCTGTGAAGCAGCGCTACAAACGCACTTTCGCCCTCGACATACATCCTCTCGTCACTTTCGTACTCCTCGTGGCCACCATTACCTTCATGGTGCTCGGCTGGTACAGCTTCAGCAATGTCGCTCTTAGCTGCCTCGCATGGGCTGTGGCTATCGTGGCTGTCCTCGGCCTCTTCGGCAAGCGTTTCCACCGCTCCTTCGAGAAGAACTTCGACAAGCTTCTCAACAGCTACCGCAAGGGCGCCACTTGGTTCTCGCACCACAAGATCACATCCTTCGTCTCTGTCATAGTGTCGGTGGTAGTGCTCGTATGGCTCATGGCCACCACGCCTACCGCCCTCGTGCCCAGCGAGGATACCGGTATGATCTTCGCAATGGTCGACATGCCTGCCGGCACCTCTCAGGAGCGCACGGGCGAAGTCCTCGACCAGCTCGACAGCATTTGCGCCCAGATACCGGCCATCGAGATGCGCCAGATGATCAACGGCTACTCGTTCATCGCCGGCCAGGGTCCCACCTACGGCGCATTCCTTATCAAGCTCAAGAATTGGAGCGAGCGCAGCAAGGACGAGAGCGCCGAGAAGATCATACAGCAGCTCTATGGCCTTGTCGGTCAGAATATCCGCGACGGACGTGTGATGATCTTCGCGCCTCCTATGATTACCGGTTACTCAGCCACCAACGGTTTCGAAATGAAGATGCAGGACCGTACGGGCGGCGACATCAACCAGTTCTTCGGCGTCGTGCAGGGCTTCCTCGCACAGCTCAACCAGCAGCCTGAGATACAGGCGGCCTACACGACCTTCAACCCCACATTCCCCCAGTATATGATCGATATCGATGCCGCCAAGGCCAAGAAAGCCGGCATCAGCCCGACCACTATACTCCAGACCCTCCAGGGCTACTACGGCGGTATGTATGTGTCGAACTTCAACCGTTTCGGCAAGATCTACCGTGTCATGATGCAGGCGGCTCCCGAGGCCCGTGTCAACACCGAGACCCTCAACAGCGTCAAGATACGCAACGGCGCCGAGATGGCCCCCATTTCCAACTTCGTGAAGCTGACTCGTGTCTACGGACCCGACCTGATGAACCGATTCAACATGTTTACCTCGATTTCGGTAACAGGTACGCCTAACCCCGGCTATTCGTCGGGCGACGCTATCGCCGCTATCCAGCGTGTCGCCGCCGAGACATTGCCCCAGGGCTACGGCTATGAGTTCGCTGCCATGACACGTGAGGAAGCCGGCAGCTCGTCGAGCAACGCCACAGCTATGATCTTCGGCCTCTGTCTGCTCTTCGTATATCTGCTCCTTTCGGCGCAGTACGAGAGCTACCTGCTGCCCTTCGCCGTAATCCTCTCCATACCCTTCGGCCTTGCAGGCTCGTTCATCTTCGCCCAGATCTTCGGAATCTCCAACAACATCTATCTGCAGATCGCCCTCATCATGCTTATCGGTCTGTTGGCCAAGAACGCCATCCTTATCGTAGAGTTCGCTCTCGAGCGTCGCATGACGGGTATGAGCGTGGTCAATGCGGCTATCGCCGGTGCCGGCGCTCGTCTGCGTCCTATCCTCATGACCTCGCTGGCTATGGTTATCGGCCTTCTGCCTATGATGTTCGCCCATGGCGTAGGCGCCAACGGCAACCGCGCCCTCGGCGCCGGATCGGTAGGCGGCATGCTTATCGGTATGATATGCCAGATATTCGTCGTTCCGGCACTCTTCTGCGTATTCCAGCTCATTCAGGAGAAGTTCCGTCCCATCGAATGGCAGAACCAGGAGAAGGGCGGCACCATCGAAAGCGAGATCGAACAGTACGCCCATTAATGAACCATGCGTAGCAAAATACTGACAATATGAAACTTATAAACATAAGCCGACTCTTGCTTGGCGTCGTAGCCGTCGCCATGATGTCGAGCTGCCATATATATAAGAAGTACGAGACCCCGACCGATACGGCGCTTACCAAGGCATATGTGGAGGTGCGCGAGCAGCCCGTCGACAGCGCGGCCTTCGGCAATCTGCTCTGGGAGGATGTCTTTACCGATCCTCTGCTGGTCAACCTTATCAACAAGGCCCTGACCAACAACACCAATCTGCGCAACGCGCAGCTCAATGTAGAGGTTGCGCAGGCCAACCTCAAAGGTGCGCGTCTGGCCTATCTGCCCTCGCTGGCCCTCGCACCCAACGGCGCCGGTGCATCCTTCGCCGGCAGCGACCTGAGCTGGAGCTACACCATACCGGCCCAGATGAGCTGGGAGATAGATATCTTCGGCAAGCTCCTCAACGGCAAGCGTGGCGCTCAGGCGGCGCTCCTCAAGAGCGAGGCTTACGCGCAGGCCGTCCGCAGCCAGATAATCTCGGCGGTGGCCACTACCTATTATTCGATAGCCGCCGTGCGCAATCAGCTCAACCTGTCGCGCGAGACTTCCGAGATATGGAAGCAGACCGTACAGACCATGCGCGACCTTAAGGAAGGCGGCAAGGGTGTGACAGAGGCAGCCGTCGTGCAGTCGAACGCCAATTATTACAGCATCCTGGCTTCGATTACCGACCTTGAGGTAAGCCTCGACGAGCTCAACAACACTATGAGCCTTCTGCTCAATACCTTGCCTCAGGAATGGGCCGTAAGCGACCGTGTTGACCTCGACGTGCCGCAGATACTGCGCGCCGGTGTGCCTATGGCCGAACTGGCTGCCCGTCCCGACGTCAGGGCCGCCGAGCAGAGCCTTGCTTCGGCATACTATGCCACAAACAGCGCCCGTGCCGCTTTCTATCCCGGCCTTACCATCACTGCCAACGGCGGATTTACAAATCTCCTGGGCTCTATGGTCAAGAATCCCGGCGAATGGTTCTATCAGCTCGCAGGCTCGCTCGTGGCTCCCATCTTCTCTCGCGGACAGAACATCGCGCGCCTCAAAGCATCGAAAGCTCAGCAGCAGCAGGCCCTCAACAACTTTGAGTACACCCTCTTGAGTGCTTCCGCCGAGGTAAGCGATGCCCTCACGGTGTACGAGAAGAGCCTCGAGAAGTCGGCCCTCCTCAACGACCAGGTCGCCAATCTCGAGAAGTCTGTATCGTATACCAACGACCTTCTCCTGTACTCCAACGGCCAGACAAGCTATCTCGAAGTGCTGACGGCACAGCAGGGCCTTCTGGCTGCGCAGATAAGCCAGATCAACACCGAGCTCGCCCGTGCACGCTCAGTGATCAATCTCTATCAGGCACTCGGCGGCGGCCGATAATCGAAGTCTGAAATCTACGGAAGGCTGCATCGCGGAGCGTGATGCGGCCTTTCTTTCGTTTATGCCTTTGGAGCCGGTTTGGCTCTAAATTAAGTCAAGGATCGCTTTGACGACGGTTTGGCTTTTGGCGGCGGAGTCGACTACCGCAGGGGCGTTCGCGTGAGAGGCGTCGGTGGCGGATCGGGATTAAATATGTGCTCTGCTATCTGATCGGCGGTAAGGTCGGGGTCGATGATATAGAGGCGTGGTGCCGAGCGCGGTGGGGGCGCGTGGGGTGTCGGTGTGGTGGGATTGGCCTGATAGACGGGCGGTATGCCGGGGTCGCGTCCGCGGATGTGGATGATTATGAAGCCGCCTGGCGCGGTGGAGACTACGGGGGCGACGGTCTTGAGTATGGCTATGAAGTTGCGCCGAGCGGTAAGCGCCGGGATTGTTGCGCTGATGGGGAAGTAACGGTCGGCGTTGAGAAGGAGGGCGTAATCGAAGGTAAGTCCGCGGAGGTGGTTGGGACGGAGGCCTGATGCTATGCTGAGCCATTGGCGGTCGCGCACTGGGGTGTAGGCTGTGATGCGTCGTGCCTGAGCGGTAGTGCGGTCGATGGCTATGGCTGTGATGCCGGGGCGAATGCGGTCGCGGACGAAGCGGAGGTAGGTGCACAGGAGTTCGCGCGAGTCGTAGCCGGGGCGGTCTACTATTATGACGCGGCGTTGCTGCCCGTGCTGGCGTATATACTCGAGGGGTGCGACGATGCGGCGCTCCCATTTGTAGAGGGAACGGCCGATGTAGCGCTCGAAGTATATTGTATATTTGCTCATAACGCCGCAAAGTTATGATGTCTTTGCGGCGCTATGTCCCGGGATTTTCAGTTCTGTTGAATTTTTTGGAGGTAGGGGTAGTCGTCGATGGTGTAGGGTCGGTCGAGGATGCGGCTGTTGACGATTATTGTGGGGGTGCCAACAAGGCGGTCGTCCTGACGCCACTTTGAGTGTTTTTTGAATTCGGCAACTACTTCGGGATCGTCGGGGTCGAGTCCCATGCCGGCGAAGAATTCTTTGCCCGACTTTTTGCCGCCGTCGTACCATTGGGTAAGCAACTGCCATGTCCGAACGGCGCCAAGCTGACGGTATGCGGCAATGATATATCTGTTGATGTCGCTTTTGTCGTCGGAGAAATAAGTGAATACATATCTTACGCCTACGGTAGAACCGGGAAGATCTTTTATGTGTTCGTGCATGTCGGCACACGGCGAGCAATACGGATTGCTGAAAACTGTGATCTGACTGTCGGCATCGGGGTTTCCGAAAACGATTGATGAACAAGCGCTGTCGCTAACATCGATCACGGATTTATCATCGAGAATGGCATTAATTACCTTTGTGTCGTATTTGAGGAGGTCATAACGTTTCTTTGTATATTTCATACGCATCCGTTCTCTCACAAAGGCCATTGCTCTGTCGACAAGAAGGATTGTCAGCCCGTATGCGGCTATGAGCCATAATGCCGGGAGAACTTCGACAGTGGGATGCGAGTATTGTCCGCCAAGCAAAAACATAAGAGCCTGCAGCCACATGGCAGCCAAAGAGCACAGACACAGTACGCACCAGCTCTTTACCTTGAATTTCTGATACCACACGCTCCAAAACGAGAAGGGGAGAACCAATACCGCAGTCAA
>JAGAUV010000004.1 GCA_017620635.1 Muribaculaceae bacterium
CGTTGCGTCCCCTGCGCCGAAACAGATCAGCGCGAGCAGCAAGGTATTATTAAATAGCCGTCTCATTGTGATTTAAGGTCTTATTACTCGCTCGCAAATATAACAATAATTTCTTATCGGCAAAAATTCTTATCATAAAAATGATTGCCGATAATGAAATAAGCCAACAAAATATGCCTTCAATAGACGGGTAATGAGCCGGGAGGGGGGATACTAAATGTCGGATGGGGGTGGGCTATCTCTTTTGCAATGAGTAGTCGTGGTAGGAATCGCATCGGCTCCTGACGTATTCCGCGGCTTTTGTGCCGGGATATTTCTCGATCACAGACGAGAAATTCATCATTTCGAGCTGAGCCTGCGCCGCTTTTTCGGAGTCGGTAAACTCAGCGAGGGCTTCCTGCATCAGTCTGTCGACCTGCCGATAAGCTTCTTGAGCAAAAGAGTTATACTTAAAGCTTTCCCGATCGGCTGAAGTGTACCTATTCCAGCGTCGACCGTCATCACTTGACTCATAGACAAAACTATGGCGATAATCGGTAAGATACCAGCATTTGCCAAATGAATTACGCAGACCTAAGGCATATCGAATCTTGGCTTCCGCTTTTCTATTCGGTTCTGTATCTGATTGTATCATCCCGGCAAGCCGCTCCATTTCCTGAGCAAAGCGGAGTTTGTAATCGCCCGAATCGGATATGAGATGTTCTTTATCGACCTGATAACGGAAGGGGTCAAGTCTGAAATATCCTTCTTTAGCAATGTTTGTACGGCTCTGATAATCTTCGGATACCTTAGCCAGCCAAGCAGACGCTTCCTTATAGTTCGTTTCTCTCATATACAAAGTGCCTACGATATCATATATATAGTCGGTATCGAGATAGCTCCGCTCATTCAGGAACTTATCCAGTTCAGATTTCGGATGTGTTATTCTTTGTGCATAACAAGCCGCATCGTCAGCGCCGCAACTGTAAATCATACCGAAAAACTGGTTTGAATAGTCGAAATAATTCAGGCTCGGCCATTTCTTGCGATATTCATCGAAAGGAATCACTACCGTATACGATTCGTTGTCGTCGGGGTCGTCAGAACCATAATGGTATGTTTCGAACATTGGAGACAACTGATAGACACGATTCGAGGCATAGTTGGCGAGTTGCAAAGCCAGTGTGGAATTGCCTGCCGACATCAGTTTAGGGCACAGCACTCCTAACAGCACTTTACGTGCCACGTCCTGCCAGTAACTTGTTGGCCAATTCATTTTGTTCTTGTAATGCCAGTTCTGTTCGGGACTCAGATTGAAGTCATCGACCATATGTTCATCCAAACATTGTAAATCGCCCTTCAGTGCATTGATACAGGCGCTACTGTTGTCTGCATGTATTGCGTCGACGAGCAATCGGAAAGCACGAACCGATTCCTTTATAAAGGGAGTGGTCTCTGACCTTTCCGCTTGATTGAGGTGTGCTGACGCAAGGCCGATATTTCCATCAAGGTAATATAGATATGCAAGGCCATAGTGCCACATCCCTTTTCGGTGGCATCCGGCGGAGGCAATGGCTTTACGGGCGAATCGTTTAAGCTCGTCATAGAAACGGCGTTCATCATCATGTCCGAGAGATAATCCCCGGTCTTCCCAGTCTTCATAAACATAAACGTAATCCTCCCTTTTTCTTACATACTCCTGTAACCTGATGCTTAACAAGGGAGAATCGGGGAAACGGTTGAAGATGTATTCCAACTGCCTGACGCGCCTGTCGGTATATTCCGTTTTCTCTTCGGCGTCATTCCAAGCTTTCATACTTATCAGCGAACCTATATCGCCGCTCTGGGTAAACAATTCAATCGCTTTATCACGATTTCCACACCTCGAATATGCTCCTCCGACATAGCTGGCTATCATATCGGTCACAATATCCCGGGGCATCCGAGACAGCGAGTCTTCCCAAAGTTTCAGACAGCTGCCGAAGTCTCCTTTGGCAAAATACAAACGAATTGTCTGGAGAGCATACCGGGCGGCATGACGCTTTCCGGTGTATGACTCGCATTTTTCCAACAAGCCGTCCAGCCGGCTGTGTTCGTCATCGCCACAGTAGCCGTAATACCACGGATTATTCATATACTCGCGGATCTCCTCAATCTCCTTCGCTATACGGATATACTGCAGATCCTCAATATTCTCCGGCCGGGAGAGCCATTGCGCAAACTTATTGGCCGCAAAATTTCCGCCGGGCAGATTATCGAAATCCGACAGACGAGAGGAATATATCATCTCCTTTATATCATCCAAAGGTATTGCCTCCGAGCTTATCTTTTGCCATAAAAGACAGTTTTGGTCTTTCTCATAATCCTGAAATCGACAGCCATCCCGCCACTGTTGCTCCAACTCGGGAGTACAGGCCCGGAACATTTTAATATGCTCAGGTCTATCGGGATAATAAGGCCCACAGGCAGTGAGCCGGAGAGCTCCTAAGATAACAAGAGCGCTAAGGACGAGAATAAATTTCAGATATTGCATTGTCGGAGTAATGAGAGAATTGAGTTTCATCAAGATGGTATAATATATTGTTGTGCTGTCTGTTGCCCAGTTTGCGGTCAATGAGTTCCTTGACCTTGAGTATTTCCTTTGATTCAGGGCGTTCAACCCTGATGCGGTATCCTTCGAAGATATAATCCGGGGATTGGTTGCCGTCGGAAAGATCGATATCGGAAATTGCCTCGTACATATTGTGTCCTGTTTTCTTCAGGGCAGCATAAGATGAGAAATCTGTCCGTTTCGTGATTCTGTTGAAATGGTACTTTCCATCCCCACCTTTATTGTATACCAGACTCCATCCATAGGCAGGATAGGCCACATCAAGCGGCAGGGAATATGCCGACAAACGACCGTCTCTAAGATATGGCTCGATGTTTCGATATGAAAAAATAGAGTTCTCTTCCGTAACATCCATAAGATTACCGGTATTATATACCATGAGAACGCCCTTGTCGACAGGCGGCGGAGTCTGTACCAGTTGGTGTAGTCTTATGGTGCAACTGAGGCTCTGCGAGGAATCCAGACGCTCTTTCATTGCTTCGCACAAGCGAAAAAAGTAATCCCTGTTTCTTTTAGTCCAGTCACAATCGAGCTGCAGCTCTCTGAAACATATACCTTTACTCCGACAAATGGCCTCGACTCGCCTTAATATCTTTTCAGCGTATTCGGTTTCTTTAAACCGCATTGCAGATATGGCATCGTATGTGATGTAAACAGTCGGGACAAGCTCAATTTCCTTAGGGAAAGTGTCATTAAAGGCAATTGTAGCCTCCGGCACTATTGTCTCCACGCTTTTAGCATCATAGCATCGATCAACATCGAAGAACCTGACATAAACTTTTCTGACGTCGTGCTTTTTCAGGAAATTCCGTTCTTCATCACTGAGTTTCAAGGTAGTACGCCAATAGTATATGCTGTTTTCCCCACTGCCGTGCGCAGAGTATCGATCGCAAGACATAAGAGCCAAGGGAAATAGAGCCACGGCAATCAGCCGCAGAAGCAAAGCATTGTCCAATAATTTCGGATTCATATTCATTCATAATTATACCGCAAATTTCGGGCAAAAAGAAGGTCCGACAAAACACTTTGCCGGACGATGTATGAATAGCCTCTCTGACTGTATGAAACAGCCGGCGGACTATCTCCACACTATATAATTCACATTTTTAATGTCATTATCCCATAGCGTTCCGACAGTATATGTCTCGCCGTCGGCATTGACATAACGGCCATAAGAGCTACCGCCAACAAGAGAAATGGCATTTCGGACGCCGACGTCAATCAATGCCTGCGAAAAATCACGGTATGTCAGCCGTTCACGACTTATTATCACACATACCGTGCCGTTGATGTCGGCAAGGGCCTTGCGAATCGATTTGCCTTTGGGCCTGTTTTCCACAAGCTGACCGCCGACAATCAGAGGATACTGGCGGAAGAAATATCCATCGGCAGTCGTTGCCTGCTCAAACATAGGTGTTGCATCGGCGACACCCACAGTCAGCTCTCCATTGACTATCGAGCAAAAACCGGCTTTCGCTTCGCCTTTGCTTTTCAGATCGCCGTCTACGACAAACGACCCGACAATGCCGCCATTGTCTTCGCGTATATCAGCGGCCTGCATTATCAATACCGTTGTAGAATCGGATATGCGGTCATTGCCTATTTCAAGTACAGGCGTAGCATTACGGGGTGTAAGAATGGTCAGCGCAATTCCATCTACAACTGTGTCGGTCTTTGTGGTGTAGGCAGGAGATCCTACCATATCTTTTTTCCCGGGGCCAGGCACAGGTATGCCGATCTGTTCAGAGACTTCCTCATAAATAATTTCATTATCAGCGTCTCTGTCCCAAAAGAATATCAAACAGAAAAACCCTGTCAGAAGCAGCGCCGCCACCAACAAAAGCACGGGAAATATCCTGCGTCGCTTCTTTCCGGATTGTACATTACCGGAAGAGATGATGCGTATTTCATCATCATTTATGTCGCCGTTCCGACTATTCATTTTGTATCCTCCTTTTCTAAAAGTTCTTTCAATGCCCTCAATGCCTCCTTTGAAGCCGACACTTCATGACGGAAAGTGCGGCAGTCCGACAAAATCATCTTTTGCCTTGCCGGATTGATAAAGGCAATGAAATCACGATTAACAATCAAGCTCTTACCGATACGTATAAAGCGATTATCATCACTCTTCAGCATTTCGGCGATATGCCTCTCTACCTGTCCCAATTGCATGGTAAGGACAAAACTTTCACTGTCGGCCAGAGTTATGACCGAATAGTTCCCGTCGGCGGTAATATATACAAGCGTCTCAGCCGGGACACGTACTATTTCAGTGGAAGTTGTAAATACGAGGCGTTTTTCCATAAGCTTTATAGCGCAAAATTAAAACTATTAAAATTCTTATTAAACTTTTTGCTTGAAAAATTTGGTTTATAAAATAAACCTTATTAACTTTGCCACCGAGACGAGAGTGGAATCGCGCGACCACTCTTTTTTCAAAGCCGAATGGTTTATAAAATAAACCAAATATCAATTCTTAAACTCCTAAAATATGGAAGACAGAAAACTTACCGAAAAAGAGAGCCTCGAAGTGATAACTTCGATGATAGCTCTTACCAAACAGCGCTATATCGGCGACGGCCGCATCATGCTAATGTGGGGCTACCTCGTGGCTACCGTATCGATTCTGGTCTGGATAATGCTCGCCACCACCCATCAGGGCTATTGGAATTGGCTATGGTTCGCCATACCGATAATCGGAGGCATAGCGACACCGATAATGGCACACAAGCAGCATCAACAGAACGGTGTAAAGACATTCTCCGACACAGTTACCTCTCGCTTGTGGACCATTGCCGGCATATCAGAGATCGTTCTCATAGCAGCCTGCATCGTATTTGAATACGCTTTCGGTCATAATTGCTGGAGCGCGATGCTCGTCTATACCCTGATTGCCATGCCTTTGGCCGAGATAGCACAAGGCCTTTTCATCAAAGAAAAGAGCCTGGCAGCCGGAGGCCTGACCGGCCTTGCCGTCGGTATAGTTACCATTTGTTGTGTAGTCGCCGGCATCCCACTTATTGCCAATTGGTTCATGCCACTGTTCATCATTGCGTTCGTGGCCATGATGATAGTGCCTGGACATATTCTCAACCATAAAGCACGTAAAGAAGCATGAAAGAACTGAATCCGCTTCTGCACTCGCAACTCCGGCTTGCCGTAATATCCATTCTGATGAATGTGGAAGAAGCTGATTTCGTATATCTCAAAGAGAAAACCGAATCGACAGCCGGAAACCTCAGTGTACAGCTCGACAAGCTTTCTAATGCAGGGTATATTTCTGTAGAAAAAGGGATGTCGGGCAAACGCCCCCGAACCATCTGCTCTATTACCCCTGAAGGGCGAAAGGCATTTGAAGAATATGTTGAGGTATTAAAAACATACCTCAACATATAGTCGGCGGCTGCTTATCAAATAAAAAGCATGGGGAATCAGGTCTGTCGTAAGACAAGGCCGCACGGGGAATTGTTCATCTTGATTCGAGTCTGTTGTATTCTTCGTCGCTTACCGGTTCGAGCCATACGTTTTCAGCCTTCTCGCCCGGGACTTCAAATGCAAGGTGGGCAAACCATGAATCTTCGGCAGCTCCGTGCCAATGCTTGACGTTTGCAGGAATGTGTATTACGGTGCCGGGGAGTATCTCAACGGCCGGTTTTCCTTCCTCCTGATACCATCCGCGCCCGGCTACGCCTACAAGCATCTGCCCTCCGCCTTTCGCGGCCTTGTGGATGTGCCAGTTGTTACGGCAGCCCGGCTCGAAGGTCACATTGAAAAACGGAATCTGCTCCGTGGAGATGGGGGCGAGGTAGCTCCGGCCCGTAAAGTATTTGGCGTAGGCTGTGTTCGGCTCGCCGATAGGGAATATCATCGAACGAGCGAAGTCGGCTTTGGCATCGTCGCCCTTGATGTCGTCGTTCCACACCTCTTTGGCAAGGTTGAAGGCAGCCCAAGCCTTGGGCCAACCGGCGTAGAAGGCAATGTGGGTTATGATTTCGGCGATTTCGGTGCGAGTAATTCCGTTCTGCTTCGCCGTAGAGAGGTGGTATTTCAGCGAGTTGTCGGTAATGCCCTGTGAAATGAGCGAAGTGATTGTCACGAGGCTGCGGTCGCGCAGCGAAAGGAGGTCGTTGCGGCTCCAGACCTCGCCGAAGAGGATGTCGTCGTTGAGATGCGCAAACTCCGGGGCGAAGTCGCCGAGCTGCTGACGCCCTGCCGTCTGCGTTACCTTCGTGCCGCGAGCTGAAGGTTGAACGGTTTTCTGTTGTGCCATAATCGGTATGAATGTTATTATGCTAAAAACTATTGCAGTGATGATGCGGTTCATCGGTCGATTATAAAGTTTGTTATCTGATTGTGAGGATTCAAGGGCGTCACATCGTCAAGCACAAGCGATTTGACCATATGCAGCGTACCCTGTTTATATTTCTGAAAATGAGGCGAAGCAATATGACTGCGGTATGCCTCCTGCGAGGAATAGGTTTCGAGTATCGTGATATTGCACGGATTATCCTTGTCGGCCACGGCATACATGGTCAGGACACCCGGTTCGGTCTGCAAGGAGACAGTACCTACCTCAGTGGCAAATTTCATATATTCCTCAAGCCATTCGGGGAATACCTCGATTTTTGACAGGCGTACAATTCCATCCGTCTGCATCGGCAATTTGGCGCACATTGCGGTTTTCCTATTCTCATCCATACAATTACTGCATCCTGGCGCAAGCATGAGAGTTGCAATACACAGGGATAACAGAATCAGTCTCTTCATATTCTAAAAGTTTTACAAGTACAAAATTACATATAGTCAAGACGTCGTGCTTACCACAATTATGGCGAAGCCTACCATTATTTAAGATAATGGTGAGAATTAGGGCTTTAATTATTAAATTTGCATCATGAAAACCACAGAAACAATCAAATTAGACTCCATTGACGCCTATAACCGCCTTTTCGGGCTTACGACCTATCATCCGCTTGTAACGGTAATTGACCTGAAGAAAGCGACAAAACGTTTTGACAAGCTGAGAATGGATTATGGCGTGTATGCGCTATACCTAAAGAATGGCGTAAACTGCACGCTGAAATACGGGCGCGAATACTATGATTATCAGGAAGGAACTGTGGTTTGCTTCGCTCCGGGACAGGTAATCGACGTCGATACCACCGGCGAGCCGCTTGCCCCTGATGTGATCGGGCTGATGTTTCATCCCGATCTGATCTACGGTACGCCGCTTGCTGAGAAAATCAGCAGATTCGGCTACTTCCGCTATTCCCAGAAGGAGGCTTTGCATCTGTCGGAGAAAGAGAGGGCCATATTTACTGATTGTCTCGACAAAATCAGGGAGGAGGTCGAACATCCTGTCGACACGCATTCCGCAACCCTCATATCGGCGAATATACAGGTACTGCTTGAATATCTCGATCGGTTCTATGACCGCCAGTTTATAACCCGTCATTGCGTAAACTCTTCTGTAGTAGCCAATTTTGAAAAGGAGCTGGCTGAGATATATTCCGATGGGAAGGTGTTGACAGAGATTCCGAAGGTGTCGTATTTTGCGGATAAAGCTAATCTCTCTCCCGGGTATTTCGGCGACCTTATAAAACGTGAAACCGGAAGCACTCCGCAGGAAATCATATCATTGAGGCTCATAGCCGAAGCGAAACGCCGTCTTGCCGCCACAGACCATGACATAAGTATCATAGCCTACGATCTCGGTTTTCAGTATCCGCAGCATTTCACGCGGCTGTTCAAACGGGTAACGGGCAAAAGTCCGAGCGCATTCAGGAACGAGTTCCATTGCAATAACTGACAATAACTCACGGAGTGAGCGGCGCGATAAGGAAACGCGCCGGAGTATTGCGGTCTGGAGTCATACTTCGTAATCGGCAAAATCAATGAATTACACCGTAAATCGCTGATTTGCCGATTATTTTTGTTAACTTTACACTTGAATCCGAGACACCAATGCACGAAATAGATAATAACAATAGCAACTTGCAGTCTGATAGAGAGGATGAAATAATCCTTTATCAGCCTGATTCTACCCTGTCATTGGATGTCAGAGTGGAGAATGATACCGTATGGCTGAATAGAAATCAGATCGCATTATTGTTTGATAGGGATGTAAAAACTATCGGTAAGCATATCAACAATGCGCTTAAAGAAGAGCTGGACGGACTTTCAGTTATCGCAAAATTTGCGACAACTGCATCTGATGGCAAGACTTATCAGGTCGAATACTATAATATAGAGATGATTACCTCTATAGGATATAGAGTAAAATCCAAACGGGAGTTCAATTCAGAGTTTGGGCGAACAAGGTTCTGAAAGATTATCTTTTGCGCGGATATAGCATAAATCAGAGGCTTCTTTATATGGAGAGCCGCATTGACCGGCGACTGTTGGAACATGATAGAAGGCTTGATGATCTGACCGACAAGGTTGATTTCTTTATCCGCACTTCATTGCCGCCCAAAGAAGGAGTATTCTTCAACGGACAGATATTCGACGCCCATGAGTTTATCTGCAGTCTTATCAAGAGAGCGAATAATCGGATTATTCTGATTGACAACTATGTCGATGAATCCGTGTTGGTCCAACTTGATAACCGAAAAGTAGCAGTGTCGGCTCTAATATATACCGGCGAAATAAGCCACACATTCCGTCAAAGCGTCAACAGACATAACCGCCAGTACGCACCTGTCGAGGTAAAAACCGCAAACCGTATTCACGACCGCTTCCTGATTATAGACGATACTCTTTACCACATTGGAGCATCCATAAAAGACCTCGGCAAGAAGCTATTTGCCTTCTCGCAGATGGAGATCTCTCCGGATGTAATTCTCGACAATATTTGAGGGTGTAAATTGCGACCTTGAAAGACACCATACAAAGCTCTGCTTGGCAGGGCTTTCTCTGTTATGAGTGGTCGTGAGCTATTGGATAGCAGAAAACGAGTCGGGTTATTGCGGTTTGGTATCATACTTGGCGGCGGCACGGTTGAGCTCGTCGGCCATCATGGCTCTTAGCTCGGGGGGAGAGAGGACCTCAACGCGCGCGCCGTATTTGAGCAGTTCCTCCACCAGATCGAGGCTTAGCCGCAAGTGATAGTGGAATATCGAAAATTCGTCGTGAATATACTCTTCCTGAGTGGAGTGCAGTGGCAGGGCACGGAAATACTTGGCCAGACGTGCATCGACCTTTATCGCCACCTTGCGCACGGGCGTGGGATTGACGACGATACCGAAAGAGTTTGCCGTGTAGGCCGCGGCATCGAAGGTAGGGTCGGGCTTGAATTTGCCCGGTATGAGGCGCAGGCCGGTAATACGGTCGAGGGCGTATGTCTTTATACGGTCCTGCTCGACATGGCGCCCCACCACATACCATCGCTGGCGGAACAGTTTGACGAAATAAGGCTCGAGGACTATGCCGGTCGTAGGCACAGTACGGTAGAAAGGCTGATATGTGAACTGTATGCGGCGGTAATTGCGCAGGGCATCAATAACAGGTGCCAGGAACTCACGCGCCGATGGAACATCCTCCACAAAAATCCTGTCGGCCATGTCGCGCGAATGACTTATGACCTCGTTTGTGGCGGCGGCATTGAGGAGCCATTCAGTCACGGCCTCGCCGCCGTCCTCGTCGATATAATACTCGAAAGTGACAGGGTCGCATTTTATTTCGACCTTGAAAAGCTCCTCGGCTGCGGCTCGGTAGTTGCAGAAGGTGCGGCGCGGCAGCGGCTCGCCTTTCGAGAAGCGCGACCGCTTCCACAACTCGTCGATGTCGGCACGAGTGATACGTCCATAACGGCGTATGGTGTCGATAAGCCAGAGGTAGCGGTTGAAAAGATCGTGAGGCATGGCGTTGTCGTTAAGATGTCAGGAAGCTTTGTTTATACCCAGCAGGCGCAGGCCGGCAACCGTTATGGCCGCGTTGATGATAAGGAGCTCAAAACTTGTCTCGTAGCCGAAACACTCTTTGAGGAGCCACTGCATACACCATGAAAGGACAGGGGCTGCAATGCACACCACCGGCACGAGCCTGTCGCGCACGGGCTTGCTCCAGAACATGCCGTAAACAAACAGGCCAAGTATCGGACCATATGTATAGGATGCGAGGGTGTAGACAGCCGATATGGCGTCCTGGTCGCTGAGATAATAGAAGGCGATGATAACCAGACCCATTACCGCCGACATGGCGAAGTGCACAAGCTTGCGGACGCGCGTCAGGCGCTCCTCGTCGGGTTTCTTGTGTGCGCCGAGGATATCGACCGTGTATGATGTGGTAAGGGATGTGAGGGCCGATCCGGCGGCAGAATAGGCAGCCGACACGAGGCCGAGGACAAAGAGGATCAACACTATCACGGGGACGTCGGGATGCTGCGCCACCATGCCGAAGAGCTCGTCGGTCTTTTCGGGAATGGCTATGCCTTTGTCGGTAACGAACATTACCAGCACGGTGCCCAGCAGCAGGAAGAGAGCTATGACAAAGAACTGCGTCACGCCCGACACTATCATGTTTTTCTGGCTCTGCCGGCTGTCGCGGCATGCAAGATTGCGCTGCATCATGTCCTGATCGAGACCATTGGTGGCTATGGCCATGAACACACCGGCAAGGAACTGCTTCCAGAAGTATGTGCCTTCCTTGGGGTTATCGAAAAAGAACATACGCGATGTGGGATGATCGGCAATAGCGCCGGCGAGTTCGCCGAAGCTGAAGCCCATATTCGTGGCCACAAACCATATGCACAGGATTACCGACATTATGAGGCAGAAGCTCTTGATGGTGTCGGTCCAGATAAGGGTCTTGACACCGCCCTGCACGGTATAGAGCCATATCAGCGCTATCGTCACTATCACATTGAACACAAAGGGGATGTGGAGCGGCGAGAACACCAGCAGCTGAAGCACGGCACACACGACGAAGAAACGCACGGCAGCACCGAGCATCTTGGATATGAAAAAGAACCATGCGCCGGTGCGGTAGGTCGACGATCCGAAACGCTCCTCGAGATAGCCGTAGATGGATATAAGCCGGCGCTTATAGAAGAGGGGCACCAGGACGAAGGCTATGGCGGCATAGCCGACGATAAATCCGAGCACCATCTGAAGGTAGGCATATCCCTTGCCTACAACCATGCCCGGCACACTGATAAATGTGACGCCCGAGATGGCTGCGCCGATCATGGCAAACGCTACCAGAGGCCACGGCGCCTGACGCTTGCCGGTAAAGAAAGTGGAGTTGTCGCTGCCTCGTCCGGCAAAGTACGACACTGCCATGAGCAGGACGAAATAAGCGGCAATGACTGTTATTACTATTAATGGCTGTGACATGACGGTGCTGTGTTATTCTTCATAGAGCAGATAGGGGCGTCGCTGCTCGCGGAAACGGGCCACATCGGCAGCCCATGTGGCCTTGATGTCGGCAGCACTCATGCCTTTGGCTATCATGCCTCTGATATCGCCCTTGCCTATCAGCAGTTCGAAGAAGTTTGTAAAGAATTTATCGCCCAAGCCCAGGTCGCGGTAGGCATCGATCAGATATTCAAGATTTATACCTTGAGCAATAGCCTGGTCCTCGTCGATATCCCTGAGGTCGACCCCGTGGCACAGCTTGTCCTTCTGCGGCGGATTTTTCGCGCCGGGCACGCTGCGAGGGGTAAAGGAGAAGTCGCGAGCTTTCATCGCCGGGTGGCCGTAGACCTCAAAGGGATAGTCGGTGCCACGGCCGAGACTCACGGGAGTAGCCTCGAAGTAACACATCGACGGGTAGAGATAGATAGCCCTCATGGATCTCAGGTTGGGCGAGGGCGCTATCGGCAGGCGGTAACGGGTCTGATGAGTATAGCCCTCGCACGGTATTACGGTAAGCGGAATCCGGGCAGCGTCGGCAAGCCAGCCTTCGCCGACAGCCATGAGGGCGAGCTCGCCCATGGTCATACCGTGCACCACAGGTATAGGCAGGCGTCCCACGCCGGAGGCGTACTTCATGTCGAGGATCGGGCCGTCTACGGTCATGCCGTTGGGGTTAGGACGGTCGAGGACCACGAACTCCTTGCCATATGCCGCTGCGGCATTCATAAGGTCGATCATCGTGCAGTAATAAGTGTAGAACCTGAGCCCGACATCCTGAATGTCGACCACAATCACATCGAAGCACTCCATAACATCGGGCGCCGGCATGCGCTTGCCGGTACCGTCGTATAACGACGCTATAGGCAGACCGGTGGGACCGTCGATGCCGCTGGCCACATGTTCGCCGGCATCGGCCGTGCCTCTGAATCCGTGTTCGGGAGAGAAGAGCGTTACCACATCGATGCCGTTATCGAGCATAATATCCACGGTATGACGGTCGCCGACCATACCTGTATGGTTTGAGAAGAGCGCAACACGCTTGCCTTTGAGCAAGGGCAGATATTCGGCGGTACGTGCGGCACCGACGGTCACACCGGCTGATGCGGCAAAGCCGAAGAGGCATATCAGCAAGGCTGAGAGCCAGTATTTTAGAGTATTCGGATACATGGGGCGTTATTTAAACCTCACTTTGACTGTAGATACGACAGGGAGATGATCACTGGCGGCGTTCTCCGACTTCTCGGGGACATAGGATCTGACGAGCGAGAAGTCGGCGGCCGGATAGCCTAATATCCAGTCGATCTTGGCTTCTGGAGCCCACGCAGGGAAGGTGTTGTCGGGACAAGAGAGATCTTTGAAGTCCTTCGTCAGCACAGCAATGGCCTTTGACGAGGGGTCGCTGTTGAGGTCGCCGGCGATAATTACGGGCCCGTCGAGCCGTCGGAGCTCGGCAGAGGCAGCCTCGGCCTGCTGCGCGATTGTCTCGGCATCAATATAATCGAAATGAGTGCTGACAAATGTCACATGGTCAGCAGAGCCGTCAATCTCGAACTGTCCGATAAGCAGAATGCGCGGCTCTACATTCTTGGGGTTGGGAAGGTCGAATTTCCGCACCGATATCATAGGGTGCTTCGAGAGCAGACCGATACCATACCAACCGTCCCAGTAGTCGCATGTGCGACCATAATATCCGAACATACCGGTAAGCTCGGCGAGCCTGTTGATACAGTTTACCCGGTTGTGCCCCTTGGCGACCTCGCGCATAGTGTTGACATCAAGCTCCTGGATTGCAACGAGGTCGGGCTGAGCCTCCTTTATCTCCTGAGCCAATCGCTCGAGCGATGTGCGCTGACCGGAAAGGATGTTGTAGGTCATCACTGTGATTTCGCGTTCATGCTCCACGGCCAACAAGGGAAGAGCCGAGAAGAAGAGGAATAGAGCAAAAAGGGATTTTTTCATACTGTATCAGATCTATAGTGCAAAGATACGTATAAGTCGAGTGCAAAGCAAAATTTATTTTGGTTTGCCGATATATGATGGTAAGGGGCGAGCGAGTGGAACTCTTAACAAATCTTAAAAGGCGTGTAAAACCTTGTGGAATTAAAACAAAGCCCTTAACTTTGCAAACAAAACCAAGGGGCACTAGCTCATCTGGCTAGAGCGCGACACTGGCAGTGTCGAGGTGAGCGGTTCGAGTCCGCTGTGCTCCACCAACGGCGAATCTTGAAGCAATTCGGGATTCGCTTTTGTTATATTATAAAGAATTGCTATCTTTGCAATTGTATGGAACTGATAGAGATGAACATCGACAAGATCGTGGCCTTGTGCAAGAAGTACAAGGTGGCTAAGCTGTGGGTGTTCGGATCGATTCTCACTCCACGATTTAACGACGACAGCGATGTCGATTTCCTTGTCGATTTCGATGAAAAGCATATAGACCTGCTTGACTACGCGGACAATTTCTTTAATTTTATTCATGAGATTGAAGCTGTTGTCGGTCGGAAAGTAGATATGGTCGTGAACAAGTCGATTAAAAACCGCTTCTTCCGCGCAGAAGTAGACGAAACTCGCAGATTGCTATGGAGCGTTCAATAAGCAAGACACTTGAGGATATACGAGGTGCAATTTTAGAAATAGATTCTTTTTTTGAAACTCGCCCCATGCGTTACGACATATATCTGTCGGACGTATGTTTGCGTCGCGCTGTGGAACGCAACATAACTATAATCGGCGAAGCTATGAACAGGCTTCTGAAACTTGCTCCCAACATCGAAATCAGCTCAGCTCGCAGGATTGTGGACACACGCAATTACGTGATTCATGGCTATGATAGTGTTACCGATGATATCATGTGGGGAATCGTCGTAAGGCATCTTCCCATTCTTAAAGCTGAGGTTGAGAGGTTGTTAGGCTGATCTTTTCAGGATTAGTATTTTGTTATTCCTATAAAGAATTGCTATCTTTGCAATTGTATGAAACTGATAGAGATGAACATCGACAAGATCGTGGCTTTGTGCAAGAAGTACAAGGTGGCTAAGCTGTGGGTGTTCGGATCAATTCTCACGCCCCGATTCAATGACGACAGAGATGTCGATTTCTCGGTCATTTTCCATTACGATGAAATTGCGGACCTGTTCCTGACGTTTTTCGATTTTATTGACGAACTGCAACAACTGTTAGGTCGTAAAATAGATCTTGTATGCGATGATGCAGTTACAAACAAATACTTCCGAAAAGAACTCGACCTGACCAAGAAACTTATCTATGGATGATAAGGTAAAGAAATAGCTTTCCGACGGAGGAGTAGAGATAGATAAATTATGGCTGAAGCGTCGAGAAACAGCTATCGCGGAATATTGAAAGCAACGTCTGCCTTTGGGGGGATGCAGTTGCTTCTTATCCTTATAAATCTTGTACGAGGTAAGTTTGTGGCCATGTTTCTGGGGACAGAGGGCATGGGCATATCATCGCTTCTCACGACATCGACCAATACGCTTATCAAGCTATCGTCGCTCGGCCTCAATCTGGCTATCGTCAAAGAAATAGCGGCAAAAAAGGAAGGTGGCGAGAGCCTTGCGACCTTGCTCCGCATAACTACCCGACTCGTCCGCTACACAGCCATAATCGGCTGCGTGGTATGTGTCCTGTTTTCGGGATTATTGAGCGAATGGACTTTCGGCAACAGGGACTACGCATGGCAATTCGTCGCCCTCGCCCTTATGATCTATATGACTATCGTCGCCAACGGCAAGATGTCGGTGCTTCAGGGACTACACGAGGTAAAGCGTCTGTCGATGGCCTCGGTCATAGGAGCGGCCACCGGCCTGCTGATCAGTGTGCCGCTATATTGTTTCTTTGGCACAAAGGGTATTGTGCCGGCTATGATAGTGTTTGCGGCAGTGTTACTGCTCTTCTATCAGATAAGCCTCAGAAGGACAATAAAAACGGAGCGGATCAGTCCTACGCGCGACGAGTTCAGATCGGTGTCGAAGGGGCTGATAGGTATGGGCGCTATCCTTATCGCCGGAGACCTTGCCGGGACATTTGCGACATATCTTGTCAATATATTCCTTCGCTCACACGGCACGGTCGACACCGTGGGACTGTACCAGGCAGCCAACAGTATCACGAACCAGTACACGGGCGCATTGTTCGCGGCAATGGCCATGGACTATTTTCCACGATTATCGGCCGAGGCCGGCGACAACGCCCGAATGACAGTTCTGGTCAACCGCCAGTCGGAGATCATGGCCCTTGCGTTCGGTCCGGCCGCCATGCTCATCATCATCTCCGCTCCTGTGCTGATCCGTCTGCTTCTCACAGAGTCGTTTATCCCTATCGTCGACCTTATGCGCTGGATGGGTCTCGGCATACTTCTCAAAGGTCTTATCTTCCCGATGGGCTATATCACTTATGCCAAGAACAACCGCCGGCTCTTCTTCAAGCTTGAGATACTGTTTACCAACGCTGTGCTGCTGACATTCAGTATTTCAGGCTATTACTTCTTCGCCCTTGTCGGGCTGGGCTATGCACTGGTGGCCGACAATCTCCTGTGCATATTCGTGTACCGTCTGGTCAACGGCCGCATCTACGGCTATCGCTTCAGCCCCGAGGTCATCAAAGAATACATACTCAACATATCGCTTACATGCCTGTGCCTGTCGGCTTCGTTTATCGACAACATATATGTATCTCTGCCGGCAATGCTGTTTTTGCTGTCGGTGTCGCTTGTCCACAGCCTTGTACGCATCAGGAAGATGCTCAAGGACGATTGAGCGCCTGCTTAGGGGCGTCGGCAACATGGCTGTGAGAGTCCTCGATGTGGAAGTGGAGGTTGTTCATCTCCATCGGCGACAGGCGCCTGGCATCGACGAGCTGCGGACGAGGTATCTGTCTAATCTTTTTCATTGCGGTCGAAGAAGGGGTTTAGTGCATTTAGCAGCAAGAGCACAGCCGCATAGCATGCACATATTACAAAAAAGTTTATATCGAGAGGGAATGCGCCCTCAAACCACCCACCGAAAACATAAGATGCCAGCGACAGCCACAGGCAGGCCTGCGTGATGAGGCACAGCGTGCACCATGCCTTGGCCCTGTACTTCTGATACCATACACTCCAGAACGAGAAGGGACAGCAGCAGGCATTGCCAAGCGCCAGATATCCTATATGCTGCGGAGCGAGCAAGAGCACAGCGAGAGTGACGCTGAAATACGCAAAGCCGACCTCGCTCCATGAGAATATGCCGAAAAATTTTGCCGCCGAGGTGCCCAGAACAGTATGGCAGCCGCTCCGGTCGATGATGCCGCATATAGAGTCGCCGCGCGACGAGTGTATGCCATATGTCTTCAGCAACAATTCATAAGCGACATAAAGGCCGGCAAGCGATATGACAGTGAGAAATATCGTGGAAAGATGCCTCCACAGGCCGGCCTCGACGAAACCGCAGACAAAGACAAAGGCCAATGCCGCCGCGAGCAGCCACCGCCTGGCCTTCATGGCCAGCTCGATAAAACGGTGTCGCCTGTAACCGGGCTCTGCGGCATCCTCGCGCGGAAAGACCAGCAGCACGTTACCGTCCCACTTGCGCAAGAAATCGGGAGTGGCCACGACCGCCGGGCCGTCGAAAGCTCTGAGCGACACATTGCCGCCGCCGATGCTCTCCACAATCACAAAGCCGTCGGGTGTATGGGCCAGGAAGGGAGGCGTGAGGCGTGGGAGATCGGTCTCCTTGTCGGCCAGCGCGTAAGCTTCGGAATCGACACCAAAGCCTTCGAGCTCCTTAGCGAGCCCGAAGAGCGATTTGAAAGTCATCCGGTCGAAACGCCGGTCGGAGTATGCGACAGTGTGTGGCACCCCGAGATCGGCCAGCAGGTCGCTCAGTATGGTAGCCATCAGTTCATGTAGCTTTCGATTTTCTGCAGCAGCACATTGCCGTCCAACTCGCCGGAATAGCGCCACATCATCTTGCCGTCGCGGTATATGATAAAAGTAGGAGTCGACTCGATCTCAGCCTGAGCCGCCGCGTCCTCGTCCTTGTCTATGTCGAGCTGATATATCTCGGCGCTGCTTCCGAGCAATTCGCGTATCTGTGCGATGACGGGCATCATGCGCTGGCAATGAGGACACCATGTAGCATAAAACTCGACCATCACGAGCGGAGCGGAATTGATAAGTGTAGTGTATGCATTCATAACTTTCAGTATTTGTGTGTGAAAAAGTAACATCCACAACTCACTAAAAGTTCTGATGCGCGGCAATAAGAGCGCTACATGAGTTCAATGCCGGCCCGGGCAAGCTCCTCGAGCTGCTCGCGAGGCCATATGGAAGCCTGTACCTCCCCGATGTGCGCCTTCTGCAAGAGCAACATACACAGGCGGCTCTGCCCTATGCCGCCGCCGATGGCCGGAGGCAAGGCACCGGCGAGGAGGCTGCTGTGGAAAGAAAGCGAAGCGCGATCGCTGCAGCCTCTGATTTCGAGCTGCCGCATCATGGTGGCCGGATCGACACGTATACCCATCGACGATAGCTCGAAGGGAATGCCGAGCACCCTGTTCCATACCACGATATCGCCGTTGAGTCCGTGATAGCCGGGAGCATACTCCGTCGACCAGTCGTCGTAGTCGGGCGCACGCAGATCGTGCGGCTTACCGTCGGCCAGATCGCCGCCTATGCCGATAATGAACACCGCTCCATGCTCGCGCGCCGCGAAAGCCTCGCGCTCCTTGGGCGTAGCGTCGGGGTAGGCCCGTCGCAGGTCCTCGGCATGTACAAACGCTATCCTGTCGGGCAGCGCCGGCGTGATGTGAGGATGATGCTCATACACCACGGCTTCGGTGGCCTTGACAGCGTCATAGATCTTCTCGACGGTCTGCCTGAGATAGCCGATATTGCGGTCGTCGGGCGCTATAGTCTTCTCCCAGTCCCACTGGTCTACATACAGTGAGTGCAGATTGTCGAGCTCCTCGTCGGCACGGATGGCATTCATGTCGGTATACAGACCATAGCCCGGCGGAATACCGTAGGCCGCCAGCTTGGTGCGTTTCCACTTAGCCAGAGAGTGCACCACCTCGGCAGTGTGTCCGCCACAGGCCTTGACACTGAAGCTTACAGCATGCTCCACTCCGTTGAGGTCGTCGTTCAGGCCCGTACCGGCAAGGACGAACAAGGGTGCCGTTACCCTGCGGAGACAAAGGCTGCGCGCGAGCTTATGCTCGAAGGTATCTTTTATGAGCTTGATAGCCTGCTCGGTAGTCTCGGGCAGCAGCTTGTGTCGGTATCCGGACGGTATTATGAGACCCATTTTATCTTACAATTACTTTTACAGGAGTGGAATGCTGATCGGTAGTGACGATGTAGATACCCTGCGGCATCTCAACATCGAGGTTGAACTCGATGGTATCGACCACGCGGATCTCGCGTCCGCTCATATCGAAAATCCGGCAATTGGTCTGCGGAACAGCGCAGTCGAAGCGCATGAATCCTTCGTAACCGCGCACTACAAGCGGTTCGTCGGTCTCTACGCCGCTTATGCCGCTGTGGTTGACGAATACGACATTCGACTTGGGCGAGTATGTGTTGAGGCGTACCGATTCCACATAATAAGCCTCCGAGTCGGACTCGTCGAATCCTGTTATCTCGAGCGAGGTGTCTTCGGCCGGAAGCTTCTCCTCGTATGTGTTGCCGCCGACATAGCGTGTGCGTGTTACCATATAGTAGTCTATTACCTCGTCGGCCGGTGCTGTCCAGTTGGCGGTATATCGGTCGGCCTCGATGTCGGTGGGGTCAAGCGCCGTGCAGGCAGTAAGTACGGGCACCGGCAGGCATTCGCCACGCAGCACTACGGCTCTCGAGCCTTCGCCCCAGTCGAGGAGCACTTTCGACTCGTGCACGCCGACATCGCCGGGCTTGTATTTGACAGGCAGCCAGAAACCATCCTCCGAGTTGCTCTTAGAGCCGTCGATCTTGTTCAATGCCGATACGAACATGGCACTGTTGCCGCTGTAGATCGTCACATCGATGCTTTTCACATTTTTGGTCTTGACATACAGCTGCTTGGTGTATTCATTGCCGACAGCCACCTGGCCGAACTGCAGTTCCATATTCTTTGTCGGCGCAATCAGCTCGGGATCGCTTACGGGGTCCACGACCACACCGCCGGGCTTAAAATTCTCGCCTTTCTTCGTGCCCCACAGATATTCGGCAAGCTCGGGCATGTCGATAAAGGGGTTTCTGTTGCCCTGTATACCGTACACGGCCTCGTTACGGTCGATTTCCTTCTGGCTCACGGGGTCGGCGCGATGCCATTTCATAAGCAAGGTCACAGCCCACGGCGAGAGTGTGGGATATGTGTTCTGTTCGAGCATGTATGTGTACTTCCACGACAGATTCTGATAGCATGTGACCATGTAGAAGTAAGTGCGCGCGAAGTCGCCCTTATATTCGTCGTTGGGCTCGAATACTTTTGAAGCGCCGCCGCCCTGTCCACGCCTGCCAGGGCCGACATAGCACACGCCGTTGTCGAAAGAAGCATTAGCCATGTCGACTTCGCCCAGAGGATAATTGCTCTTGGCGCTATTGGCCTTCATCTCCGAGGGATAGAGGTGGTTGAGATCCACATAAGCGCTTACCGAAGTGCTGCCGCCCCACCAGCTTTTGGGGAAAGAGTGCTCGCGGTTAAGGCCGCGGAAAGAGGGGGCATACAAGGGGATATCGGAGTACATGTCCCACCACCTGTTGCTCTCGGGGTATACGTCGGTCTTCTCGAAATAGCTCGGTAGGGCGCTGTACGACGATATGAGCGTGAAATTATGGACAAGACTGTATATCGCCGTCTTCAGTTCGGCATCGGATTTGCCGTTAAGACTGCTGTAGTATCCGGCCGGGGCGTCGGCATAGATAGCCGTGGAGCATACGAGTGCCAGTAATGCGGTAGCGCAGCTGCTTATGAATCTCATTGTGATGAATGTTAGTATAACAGGATTACAAAATTAGAGGTTTTCAGACACAATTGCAACACTTACGTCATCATCTTTGTTCATGCATATCGAACCAATCGTCCAATAATAATGTTAAAATGTAAATTGTCTAACCGCGAGTCGGCGCATATTGCGAATTTTTAGTAACTTTGCATCGGCTTCCAAAAAGAGCTCCTCGCCTTGAGAGGTCTAAGTCTATGATCGAAAGAATAGTTATTATCGACAATGTAGATCCGCTGTGCTTCTATGGAGTAAACAATTCCAACATGCAGCTGATCAAGAACCTATATCCCAAGCTTCGTATATCGGCACGCGGCTCGGTAATACGTGTCATCGGCGAGGAAAGCGAGACAGCCGATTTCGAGGCCAAGATCAAAGAGCTCAGCGCCTATGCCGAGCACTACAACTCGCTGTCGGAAGAGGCTATTCTCGACATCGTCAAGGGCGAGGCCCCCAAGGAGCTCAAGCGCGACGGCGTGATAATCTACGGCATCAACGGCAAGCCTATCAGCGCGCGCAACGCCAACCAGCAGACCATGGTGGAGAATTTCGCGAAAAACGATCTCAGTTTCGCCCTTGGTCCGGCCGGCACCGGCAAGACATATATCGCCATAGCGCTGGCAGTCCGCGCACTGAAGAACCGCGAAGTACGCAAGATCATCCTGTCGCGCCCGGCCGTAGAAGCCGGCGAGAAACTCGGCTTCCTGCCCGGCGACATGAAAGACAAGATCGATCCGTACCTGCAGCCACTCTACGATGCTCTCGAGGACATGATACCGGCCGTCAAGCTCAAAGAGTACATGGAGACGAAGGTAATACAGATAGCACCGCTTGCCTTTATGCGCGGCCGAACGCTCAACGACGCCGTGATAGTACTCGACGAGGCCCAGAACACCACCGTGCACCAGATCAAGATGTTCCTTACCCGTCTGGGCATGAACGCCAAGATGATCATTACGGGCGACGTGACCCAGATCGACCTTCCCCGATCGGTACAGTCGGGTCTTGTGCAGGCTCTCCGCATCCTCAAGGATGTACCCGGCATAGGCAAGGTGGAGTTCGGCAAGAAGGACATCGTAAGGCACTCACTGGTACAGCGCATCGTCGAGGCCTACGAACAGCACGAGGCCGAGGAGAAGGCCCGCAGGAGCGCCGAGGCTGCAGAAGAGCCGACAGACAACATCGACAGTTAACAAAACAATCATAAATTACATATTCTCACGATTATGCCCCTAACAAGCACTGATTTCCATTTTCCCGGTCAAGACGCACCTGTCTATCACGGCAAGGTGCGCGATGTGTATTCTATCGCAGGCGATCTGCTGGTCATGGTAGCAACCGACCGCATATCGGCATTCGATGTTGTGCTGCCCAAGGGCATTCCCTATAAGGGCCAGGTCCTCAATCAGATAGCAAATTACTTCCTCGACGCCACCAGCGAAGAGATACCCAACTGGAAACTCGCCGAGGTCGATCCGATGGTAACAGCCGGCGTACGCGCCGAAGGCTTCCGTGTAGAGATGATCATCCGCGGCTATCTTGCCGGCAGCGCATGGCGTGAATATGCCGCCGGAGCACGCGAGCTCTGCGGCGTCAAACTCCCCGACGGCCTCCGCGAGAACGAGCGTCTTCCCGAGCCCATCATTACCCCCACCACCAAAGCCGATGCCGGCCACGACGAGAATATCTCGCGCGAGGACATCATCGCAAAGGGTTATGTAAGCGAGGAAGACTACAAAGTGATGGAAGGCTATACCCGTCGGCTCTTCGCTATCGGCACACGCATGGCAGAAGAAAAAGGCCTTATCCTGGTCGACACAAAGTATGAGTTCGGCAAGCACGACGGCAAGGTAATCCTTATCGACGAAGTGCACACTCCCGACTCGTCGCGTTACTTCTACGCCGACACATATCCCGAGCTCTTCGCCGCCGGCAAACCTCAGCGCCAGCTCTCCAAGGAGTTCGTCCGCCAGTGGCTTATGGAGAACGGTTTCATGGGCCGTCCCGGCGAGGTCGTACCCGAGATGACACCCGAGGTATGCCGCAGCATATCCGAGCGCTACATCGAACTCTACGAGCACCTTACGGGCCGCAAGTTCGTCCCTGCCGACGAAAACGGCGCCGAGGCACGTATCGAGACCGGCGTACTCGACTTTCTCAACAAATTGTCACTATAACAGGTGCCGGTGAAAGTAGAGCAGGTCAATCCATACGACGATAAGCGAAACAAGACAAGTCAGGTCGAGGCAATGTTCGATTCCATTGCCCCGGCCTACGACTTCATGAACCGCGCCATGACTTTCGGGCTCGACCGACTGTGGCTGCGCTCTCTTGTCAAGGCCGTGCGACGTTCGGGCGCCCGTGAGATCGTAGACATGGCAACCGGCACGGGCGACGTTGCTCTCGCCCTCGCCCGGCGCATACCGGGCACCTCGGTCACAGGTCTTGACCTGAGCGAAGGAATGCTGAGCAAAGCCAGGGTCAAGGCGAAGGACGAGAAGGTAAGCTTCCGCCAGGCCGACTGCCTCGCCACGGGGCTGCCCGACGCATCGGTCGATGCCGTGACAGTGGCCTACGGCGTCCGCAACTACGCCGACATCGCCGCCGGCTACCGCGAAATGGCACGTATACTGTGCCCCGGTGGCTCGGTGTTCATCCTTGAGCTGTCGACACCCGTATCGCCGCTTACACGTCCGCTCTACCGACTCTACACACGCTATATAATCCCGGCTGTCGGACGCCTGGTGTCGGGCGACAGCCGAGCCTATTCATATCTCCCCGAGAGTATCGCCGCCGCCCCGCAGCGCAGCGACATGACCGAAGTCATGACTTCGGCCGGCCTCTCCGGGGCAAGCTTCCGATCTCTATCTTTCGGTGTATGTACGCTTTATACCGCCAAAAAGCTTTAATCATGAAACAGACATTACGTACATTTTTTGCTGTGGCGGCTCTCGCCGTCGGTCTGAACGCCTCCGCACAGGCACAATATTTCGGTTCGGCCAAAGTAGGGTCCGAGGAAGAAGAAACTGTAGTAGCGGAGCAGACAGCCGAAACAATCCAGACTGTAAGCCCTGTCGCAGACAAGGCCAAGCCCGACAGCACCGTTGCAGTTGTGGCCGATACGGCCGTAGTCGCCGAACAGATACCCGACAGCATACGCTATAGAGTACGCTCGGTGGAAGAGCTCAGTTTCTACCTTGATACCCTCGACATGAGGAGCTACGACAATCTCATGGGCTCACGTCCGCTGCCCAAGACCTTCTTCCTGCCCTCGGTGTTTACCGGCTATGAGTTCCCCGACACCACATCGGCATTCCGTCCCGAGCTGTCGGGCAATCCCGACCTCGAATGGATAGAGGAGGAAATAGCCCTCCAGCGAAAGATAAAGGCGATGAACTATTACCTCTACTCCACTCATCCCGAACGTGTAATCTATAATATCAACCTTCTGCCTGAGGCTCCGAAAGAGTTCCACGCAGTGGTCGACCCCGAGAAACACACCATCAAGATCGAAGAGATAGCCACCAAGGAGCAGGCCGTAACACCTATCAACCTCGCCCCGGGCCGCAAACGCCACTGGATGAGACAATTCAGCGCCTCATTTCATTTCGCCCAGGGTTATGTGTCGCCCAACTGGTATGGCGGCGGCGAGAATAATGTCAACGGTAGCCTTAACCTGAGATATTATGTCAAGCTCAACGAGAAGTACCACAAAAATCTTCTGTTCGAAACAACAATGACATACGGACTTGGCGCACAAAGTACCAAAAACGATACTATCAGAGGCTATAATGTAACATCTGACCAGTTCCAGCTGAACTCGGTGTTCGGTGTTCATGCCATCAAACGCTGGTACTATTCTGTCAAGACAAACTTCAGGACCCGTCTGTTTAACTACTATCAGACAAATACACGAAATCTCCAGCAGTCTATACTCGCTCCAGGTTACTTAAATGTCGGTGTCGGTATGACATGGAGCTACAGCAACAAGAAAGGCAACTTTAACTTCAATCTTTCGCTCAACCCACTGTCTTATGACCTTACCATGTGTCTTGACGACAAACTGAATCCTCAGAATTTCGGTATAAAAGAAGGTCACAAGACATTCAGCAAATATGGTTCGGACCTTAGCGGAAGCATGTCGTGGCGTATCGCTTATAATATTACTTATAACTCTAACTTCAACGGATTTACCAACTACGAGTCGGCCTATTTCAACTGGAACAACACTATTGATTTCGCAGTCAACCGATATCTGTCCACAAGCCTGCGTGTAAACTTCCGTTACGACACCGACACACGCCGCTGCGACAATCCGTCGTGGAAGAAACTTCAGATGTACGAACAGCTGTCCTTCGGTCTCACATATAACTTCAGCACTATCTGATGCACAGACTTTTACTCGCTATCATTCTCGGCATAGTCGGCCTTGCCGCCGGCGCCGAGACATTGTGGGTAAAACTCGACAGCATAAACTCCACCCCGGGCACGCCCGAAGGCGTATGGCGCGTGGCCTCGGGGGCTGTGTTCAGCATCAAGCCTCGTCACGGCCAGCGCGGCGTATATGACCTTGAGCTGCTTCACAGCACCGATCTCACAGTACCGGCCGGCGCATTTTTCGGCACTATGACAGCCGGCGCCGACGCCCGTACGTTCGACGCATCGCTTGTGTCGGATCCGAAGCTCAAAGCAGCCGGCCGCCGACAGAAAACAAGGTCGTTTGTGATCACATTCGACGAGAGTTTCGACAATCTCAAGATCAAGAACTACCGCAGCGGCATAGCCGTGAATATCTTCCGCCTTGTGCCATATCTCTTCCGTGTGGGCGTGGAGCGGCGCGACGAGCGTCCCGACGGCCTGACAGGAGCCACACGGTGCAACGGCGACATCATCAATTATCCTGTAAAACTATGAGAATACTTATCATCCTCTCCTTCATCCTCCTCCCGGCTCTTGTGCTGCAGGCACAGGACACCACCCGTCGCGGCCTCAGAGCAAAAAAGACAGATACAGAGCAGACCCGAGAAGAGGTAGCGGCACCGGCGCACACCGATACGCTTGTCACGCCCAAGCCGCACACCTTAGACATCAGCGGCTACGACAAGCCCCTCCGTTCGCGCCGCGAGACCTTCTTCGCCTCCAACAACTGCGACATGCAAGTGAGCGCCATGACGTTTACGATCACATATACCGACAGGTCGGCGCGACAGCTGCATAAGAGAAGCGAACACATCGACGTGGCCATACCGGCCGGCGAGACACGTCAGGTATCGTTCAAGTCGTGGGACTCGCAGTTTGCCTTCTACTATATCAAATCGCCCGTCCCCGAGAGGGCCCGTCAGGCAACGCCCTACGAGGTCAAGATCAGTGTCGACACATTATTCTTCAACAGATGAGATTAGTAATACAGCGCGTGACAGAAGCATCCGTCCTTGTCGACGGACAGACAGTAGGGTCGATAGGCAAAGGCCTCATGATACTTGTGGGTGTCGAGGACAATGACAGCGACGACGACTGCCTATGGCTTGCCGCCAAGGCCGCCAACATGCGCATATTCGACGATGAGAACGGCGTGATAAACCGTTCGGTCATGGATATCGGCGGCGACATCCTCGCCGTGAGCCAGTTCACACTGCTGGCGTCGACCAGGAAAGGGAATCGGCCGAGCTACGTACACGCCGCCGGACACGAGCTCGCCACCCGTCTCTATGAACTCTTCAAGACCGAAATGGAATCGCTTACCGGCCGACGAGTGGCCAGCGGCGTATTCGGGGCCGACATGAAGGTGTCGCTGACCAACGACGGCCCCGTAACAATAATCATCGATTCACGGCTTCGCCTCTGATCAGATAGTACGTCCGGGATATGCCTCGAGGGCTTTGCGGAGCACGGTCATTGCTTTTGCGAGCTCCTCGCGCTTGAGTATATATGCCAGACGGACCTCGTTGCGGCCGTGCTGCTCGTTTGTATAGAAGCCCGATGCCGGAGCCATGAATATGGTCTCGCCCTCGTAATCAAATTCCTCAAGACACCAGCGGCAGAACTTGTCGGCATCGTCGACCGGCAGACGCACCACCGTGTAGAATGCGCCCATAGGTATGGGCGAGTAGCACCCGGGAATCTTGTTGAGCTGATCGATGAGGAATTTACGCCTCTCCACATATTCATTGTAAGTGGCAAGCATGTACTCGGGCGTGGCGTCGATCGAAGCCTCGGCAACCAACTGCCCGATGAGGGGCGGACTCAGACGGGCCTGACAGAATTTCATCACATTCTGCTTCAGCTCCTTGTGTTTCGTGATGAGAGCGCCGATACGTATGCCGCATTCGTTATATCGCTTCGACACCGAGTCGATAAGCACCACCTTGTCCTCTATGCCGGGCAGATGGAATGCCGATATATAGGGAGCGCCGGTATAGCAGAACTCGCGATATACCTCGTCGGAGAAGAGGAAAAGGTCGTATTTGAGCACGAGGTCGCGGATCTGCAGCATCTCCTTCATGGTGTAGAGATAGCCGGTCGGGTTATTGGGGTTGCAGATGAGTATGCCTTTGGTTCGCGGCGTTATCAGCTCCTCGAATTTCTCGACGGGAGGCAGCTCGAAACCCTCGTCGATGGTCGACGGTATGGTCACGATCTTAGCGCCGGCAGATATGGCGAAAGCCATATAGTTCGCATATGCCGGCTCGGGGACTATGATCTCGTCGCCCGGATCGAGACATGCCATGAAAGCGAAAAGCACGGCCTCGGAGCCGCCGGTAGTCACAATGATATCGTCGACGTCGACATCGATATTGAATCTCTTATAATACTGCTGTAGCTTCTTGCGCAATGACAGCAAGCCGTCCGAAGGGCTGTACTCCAGCACCTTGCGGTCGATTTTCTTCAGCGCCTCGAGTCCTTCGGGGGGTGTGGGGACGTCGGGCTGACCTATATTAAGACGATAGACCTTTATACCACGCTCGGCCGCTTTGGTAGCAAGCGGATTGAGGCGCCGTATAGGCGACGCCGGCATGATACGTCCTCGTTGCGATACTTCTGGCATATGTATAAGTTTTTCTTTATTGTAGTTCACAAAATTACGAAATTTTACAACATAAGCAAAGGCGTAAGGCTATCGGCGTTACAATTTTTTTGCACTTAGGGCGTTAATTGATTATGAACCGATTATTATTGCTCTCCATTATCATATTTACCGCCCTTAGCTCAGCCGGCAAAGGGCCGGTAAAAATTTCAGGACTCGTTACCGATCAGGACAACGAAC
>JAGAUV010000024.1 GCA_017620635.1 Muribaculaceae bacterium
CAATATTTGGAATAGCAAAAGATATTCAGAAAGATTTAGATTTACTATGTACTCCAAATAGTGCTTGATTATTAATGATTTGCAATTTTATGATATTTCTTGAATATGTAGGTTCGAGAGCCTCTATCACTGATGGCATTGGATACTGATGAGTGTTTAAAGTATATTGACAGCATCTTCAATGATATAAAGTCTGGGTTGCGGATGCTTCAATAACAGATGGCCGGAATTTGCCCTTTCGCATGTAAGTTAAAAGACAAGCCTGTGCGCATTTCAAAAAAAATGCGTAACTTTGTATCTGCTATGCAAATCAACACTAATCCCACTCCTACACCTCAGGTACTCCAGGCTAAGCAGCGTTTCGGCATCATAGGCAATGCTCCGGCGCTAACTGCCGCTGTGGAGAGGGCTATTCGTGTCGCTCCTATCGACTTGTCGGTGCTTGTTACCGGCGAGAGCGGTGCCGGCAAGGAGTTCTTTCCTCAGATCATACATGCATTCAGTGCTCGCAAGCACGCCAAATATATCGCCGTCAACTGTGGCGCCATTCCCGAAGGAACTATCGACTCAGAGTTGTTCGGCCATGAAAAAGGAGCCTTTACCGGCGCCGTCGATTCGCGAAAAGGATACTTCGAGGAAGCCAACGGCGGCACCATCTTTCTCGACGAAGTGGCCGAGCTGCCTCTTACCACTCAGGCACGACTGCTGCGAGTGCTCGAGACCGGTGAGTTTCTCAAAGTAGGCTCATCCACCGTACAGCGCACAAGCGTGCGTATCGTCGCCGCCACAAACGTCGACCTCCAGGCCGCCGTTGCCGACGGGCGCTTCCGCGAGGACCTATATTACCGCCTGTCTACCGTACAGATACACATACCGCCTCTGCGCGACCGAGGCATCGACATCCGTCTGCTCACACGCAAATTCGCTGCCGACTTCTCCGAGCGATACCGCATGCCGCCGATATCATTCAGCATCGAGGCCGAAGAAACCATGCGCCACTACCGCTGGCCGGGAAATGTGCGACAGCTTAAAAACATTGTAGAGCAACTCGCGCTCTTCGAGGCCGGCAAAGAGATCACACCGGCGGTGCTCGAGCAATATCTGCCGGCGATTTCCACAAGCTATATCCCCACGGTAGGTGTCGACGTCCACTCATACCAGCGAGAGCGAGAGATGCTGTTCGGCATGATATTCAACCTCCAGAGCCGCATCGACGAACTCCAGAGCCGCATCGACAATTCAGCCCCTGCGCATATATCCAAAGGCAAGCTGATCGAACACGAGTCCGACACAAAAGACGACTCCTTTACCACATCGCTCGTCGTTCGCCGCCACGAAGCTTCGGAGTCGGCGCCACCCTGCTCGGAAGTCGCTTATTCAGAAGTACTCAACACTCCCGAAACACTCGAGGACAACGAACGCGAGACCATACGCCGTGCGCTCCTGCGCAACGATGGCCGGCGAAAAGCCGCTGCCGACGAGCTACAGATCTCCGAACGCACCCTCTACCGCAAAATAAAGGAATATGGCCTGGAATAAGATAATTACACCGATTATAGTTCTCCTTTGCGCGATGATACCGATGGGCTGTCGCATAAGCGTCGGCATGAACGGTTCCGCTCTCGACTATAACATATATCACACCGTCAATGTAGGCCAGTTCCCCATCCGCGCGGCACTGGTATACCCTCCCCTACAGCCGATGTTCGAGAACGCGCTCCTCGACTACATCGACAAAAACACCCGTCTGCAGACAACCGACGGCGCATCAGACCTCCAGATCGAAGGCGAGATCACAGGATACGCCCTTTCGCCTCAGGCCGTTACCGAAAACGCATATGCCTCAATGACCCGACTCACTATCACAGTGAGAGTGAAGTACACCGACAATAAGGAAGAAGGAAAAGATATCGACCAGACATTCAGCGCCTACCGCGACTTCCCGTCGACCGAAATGATTACCGACGTACAGGATCAGCTGTGCGAAGAGATCAGCAAAGAACTTGTCGAACTCATATTCAACGCCACATTAGGCAACTGGTAATGAGCGATCTGAGCGAAATATTATATAGAGTAGCCAACACTCCCGACACCTGTGCGGCCGACGAATCCGACGCGCAGGCGCTCTTCGACGCCATCGCCACACATCCGTATTTCACTGCCGCCGCGGTAGTCCTGCTGCGTCACTGGCCCGGTTCGTGGTCCGAGGAAAGGCTCGCCGAAGTACGCAACAAAGTAGCCCTTGCTGCAGCCGACCGTCACACCATGCTCGTGGCCCGGTATGGCGAAGAATGGACAAAATTCTATCCCGAGGCTCAGCCTCAGGCGCCGCAGCAGACAGTCGACGTGATCGAATCGTTCCTGCAGACTTACGGCTCATGCACACCCGAAGAAGAAGCGCAGCTCGAGCGCCTCATCTTCAACCCCACTCCCGACTATGCCGAAATGCTCGCGCGGCAGGAACAGCAGGAGCTCCCCGATGACGACGACGATGTCGACCCGGGCTCACAGGATGCGCTGATCAACGCATTCATCCGCAGCCAGCACCCCAAAAGCACTGTCGAGCACGAGATCCTGCCCGAGAAGCCCGACAAAGAAGAAGAAAAGGCCGTACATCGCCCCGAGCATACCGACGACAGCCTGCTGAGCGAGAGTCTCGCCAAAATTTTCATAAAACAAGGCCGATACGAGCGCGCTTTCGAAATTATATCGGGCTTAAATTTGAAATTTCCAAAAAAAAGTGCTTACTTTGCAGACCAATTGCGTTTCCTGCAAAAATTGATAATAAACCAGCGTCGGATTGCCGAGTTGAACGGCCAGGCCGACGCCGACAAAAACTAAATATACTATGCACGTTGTCATAATTGTTTTGACCGTTATCGTTGCCATACTCCTTATCGGCATCGTTCTCATCCAGAAATCTAAAGGCGGCGGCCTTTCCTCGCAGTTCGGCGGTGCCGGCACTGTGATGGGCGTTCGTCAGACCAACAGTTTCCTCGAGAAAGCTACATGGACTCTCGTTTCATGCCTCGTCGTGCTGTCTATCATCTCGGCATTCACAATGCCTAAGATGGGCAACGCTACCGAGCTCCGCACTCAGCCTGTTGCCGCTCCTGCAGCTGCCACAGCGCCGGCCGGTCAGTTCGACACTCCTGCTACCCCCGAAGTTGAAGTAGAGGAAGAAGCTGTTGAGGTCGAGACTCCCTCAGAGCAGCAGTAATCTCACACCACAGCATATCGACGGGTCATCTCCTGCAACTCACGGGAGATGATTTGTCGTATATATCTGTTTGGGTGCCTCATTTGCATGTACACAAAAAATGTAGTAATTTTGTCCTGATTATGAAGCGGAAAGATTTTGAGATAATGGCCCCCGTGGGCAGCTACGAGTCATTGGCGGCGGCCATCGAGGCCGGAGCCGATGCCATATACTTCGGTGTCGAAGGTCTGAACATGCGTTCGCGCTCCAGCGCAAACTTCACTCTCGACGACCTCGCCCGTATCGTACAGCGATGCAACGACGCCGGGGTAAAGACCTATCTTACAGTCAACACCGTAATATACGACGCCGATCTCGACTACCTCGACAAGATCGTCGCTGCGGCCGCCGAGGCCGGTGTATCGGCCATCATCGCGTCCGACATCGCCGTGTTCAACGCTTGCCGGCGCCACGGCGTAGAGATACACATATCCACCCAATGCAACATTACCAACATCGAGGCCGTGCGCTTCTACGCCGCCTTTGCCGATGTGATGGTTCTCGCCCGTGAGCTAAATCTCGAGCAGGTGCGTGCGATCTTCGACAAAATCGACGAAGAAGACATCCGCGGACCTCACGGCGAACGGATACGCCTCGAGATGTTCTGTCACGGAGCACTCTGCATGGCCGTCTCCGGCAAATGCTATCTCAGCCTGCATCAGATGAACTCCAGCGCAAACCGCGGCGCATGCACTCAGATATGCCGGAGAGGATACGAGGTTACCGACCTTGAGACCGGCGACAAACTCGCCATCGAGAACAAATACATAATGTCGCCCAAGGACCTCAAGACCATACACTTCCTCGACCGCCTCGTCGACGCCGGCGTGCGCGTACTCAAGATCGAAGGCCGTGCACGAGGCCCCGAATACGTCTACACAGCCGTCAAATGCTATTCCGAGGCCCTCGAGGCCATATGCGACGGTTCTTTCGGCGCCGAAGCCGTCGCCCGGTGGGACAATGAGCTGCAGAAGATATTCAACCGTGGATTCTGGGACGGATACTACCTCGGCAAGCGTCTCGGCGAATGGTCAGGCAAATACGGTTCCTCGGCGACAAGGACAAAACAATATGTCGCAAAAGGCGTGAAATGGTTCTCGCGACTCGGAGTAGGCGAATTTCTGATGGAAGGAGCCGAACTCGCCGTCGGCGATGAAGTCGTAATTACAGGTCCCACCACCGGTGCTCTCATACTGACCGTCGACGATATCCGGGTCGACGGAAAAAGCGTCGACAGGACTGTCAAAGGCGAATCATTCTCGATAGCTGTCCCGGCGAAGATCAGACCGGCCGACAAGCTGTATAAATGGGTCCGTAATGATTAAAACCTGGATCTTCATCGGTCTCGGCAGCTTCGCAGGAGGCATAGCCCGATATGCCGTCAGCCGGCTGGCTACACACATCGCCGGTCTGTCATCCCTGTGGGGCACTCTCGCGGCAAACCTTCTCGGATGTCTCGCAATAGGCATGCTCTACGGCCTTTTCGAGAGGCACGGTGCCATTAGCGAGCACTGGAGGCTATTCCTCACGGTCGGTTTCTGCGGCGGCTTTACCACCTTTTCTACCTTCGTCCACGAAAACTACTCCGGCATATCCGACGGCCGCTTCTTCGAGATGGCATGTTACGCCGCCGGCAGTTTCCTCCTTGGCCTGCTCATGGTGCACTTCGGCCACCTCATCACAAGATAACATATATAAAACGATACTATGAAAACTACAAGATTCTACATCGCTCTCCTCGCAGCACTGGTGCTCCTGCCCGTGGCCTGCACGCAGAAAGCCACCGAGCAGCGTGTGGCAGAACTGACAAATCCCCTGCCCATGAAGTTCGGCGACCCTTTCATGCTCCACGCTTCCGACGGCCGTTACTATATGTACGGCACTTCTCTCGGCGACGGATTCGAGGCATACGTCTCCGACAGCCTTACCGACTGGACTCCGATCGGACAGGTCTACAAAGGAGGCTCGGAAAGCCAGTGGAACAAAGACTGCTTCTGGGCTCCCGAGGTATACGAACGCGATGGCAAGTACTATCTCTTCTATAGCTCCAACGCACGCGAGAACCCCGGCAACGAAGAAGAGAACTTCCAGATAGGCGTCGCTGTCGCCGACAGCCCGGCCGGGCCTTTTACCGATCTCTTCGAGCACCCCGTATTCACAGCACCCTACCCTGTGATCGATGCCAACGTGCTCTTCGACGACGCTTCCGGCAAGACATACCTCTATTTCTCTCGCTGCTGCTACAAGCACCCCGTCGAGAGCGAGATCGCAGAGAAAGCCCGTAAGGAAGGCCTCTACGACAGCATCGAGGAAAGCTGGGTCTACGGCGTTGAACTCGCCCCCGACTTCTCCGGTATTATCGGCGAGCCCGTTGCACTCCTTGCGCCGCCCACGCGGCTCGACGATGCTCAGAGCGAATGGGAAAGCCGCACGGTTACAGCAGGCGAGGCGCCGCGCCGATGGACCGAAGGATCATACATCTTCCGCCACGGCGACGACTATTACATCATGTACAGCGCCAACGCTTTCTTCGGCTCGCACTATGCCGTGGGCTACGCCAAATCCAAGTCGCCTCTCGGTCCGTTCGAGAAAGCAGCGAACAACCCCGTCCTCAGCGCCAGGGGCAATGTCGCCGGCACCGGACACAACATGGTCATCACTATGCCCGACAGCTCGATCTACACCGTATATCACGGTCGCATGGCCGACAACCCCGACGAGCGCGTAGTCCTCATCGACCGTGTCGAGATATCGCCCGAAGGTATATTGACTGTCGCCGGCCCCACAACCGAGCCGCAGAAGATTGCTTTCTAAATTTTTAATCATTTTTGTACTTAGGGTCTTGATTTCTCGCGAAAAATGCTTAATTTTGCACCAAACAGTGACCTTAGATCCAAAACCATTAAATGAAGTATCTTAAATTACTCCGTCTCACAGTGCTTGCTTCGGCTTGCGCAGTGACATTCCCATCGCTTGCAGGCACTAAGCTCACCCTGAAAGCTCCTGGTGCTAAAGCTCAGGAAATCAACCTCGTCGCCGACGCTAACGGCCGCATGAAGGCTGCCGACGGCAGAGCTCTGCCACTCGAGATCACTCGCGAGGCCATTGCAGGCAATGGCGTTACCGACATACGCTACACCGTAAAGGCCACAGAGCCATGCTATTTCAACCTGGCTGAAGACTGGATTCTCGACGGCACTCGCCACGATGCCTGCGAGTTCTACATGCCCGGTTTCTGGTACCACCACAACCTCCGCTCCCCCAAAGAAGCACTGTCTTTCCATACCTCCGACACCTGGCGTGTCCGCGAGGACCGTCTGTCGTCTCCTCTGACCGGCGTATACGATCCGGCCACCGCGAAAGGCTACACCGTCCTGCGCACCGACAAGGACCGTGCCGACGCTATGGAGCAGAACCAGTCCGGCGATATCATCCTGTCCGGCCACTCTTCGGTAGGTTTTACCGGTTTCGAGAACCGCGACGGCAAATCGTCACTCACTTTCGGATATCCCTACGTCGAGGCTCCGCGCCGCTACATCCGTAAGCTGCAGCTCATCGACCCCGTGCGTGCTTTCGAGCGCATGGCGCCCGGCGACGTCAGGCAGCTCTCGTGGCAGACACGTACTTTCGATGCCAAGGACTACTCCGACTTCGTAGGCGACATATGGAATTACACCTTCGACACCCTCAACCCTGCACCTGTTGCCGGCGTTCTCAGCACCGACGAGGCTAAGGCTTGTCTGGCCAACTACTTCCGCCAGAGCTACGTAGGCAATCATCCTGTCAAATATTTCTCCTCAGCAGCGATGCCCGTCGCCGACTGCCGCAACATGGGCGAGCTCCACGTCGGATTCATCGGACGCCACCTCCTCAACGCTTTCAACGCACTCGAGTACGGCAACGAACGCAACGACAAGGAGCTTACCGACAAAGGTCTGTCCATCCTCACTTCTACACTCGAGAACGGCATGACTCCTGAAGGATACTTCATGGAATGCTGCAACTTCGACAACGGATACGCCGACGACTTCCTCAGCATACGCCGTCAGAGCGAGGCTGTGTTCGCTCTCATGCAGTATCTCGACTACGAGCGCCGTCGCGACAGCAAGCACCCCGAATGGGATTCTGCCATCCGCAAGGTACTCGACAACATGATAGCCCTCCAGAACCCCGACGGCAGCTTCCCTCGCAAGTTCAAGGGTCTCAACCAGGTGGTCGACGCTTCGGGCGGTTCGTCGCCTTGCGCCATCATCCCCTTCGCAATGGCCTACAAGTACTTCGGCGACAAGCGATACCTCGAGGCTGCAAAAAAGACTGCGGTATATCTTGAGAACGAGCTCATCGACAAGGCCGACTACTTCTCCTCTACCCTCGATGCTAACTGCGAGGACAAAGAGGCCGCAATCTACGCTTCCACAGCCCTCTACTACCTCACTCGCGTCACAAAAGGCAAGGAGCGAGCACACTACATGGATCAGTGCCGTCGCGCCGCTTACTTCGCCCTCTCGTGGTACTACATGTGGGACGTTCCCTTCTCGCCCGGTCAGATGCTCGGCGACGTCGACTTCCGCAGCCGCGGTTGGGGCAACGTTTCTGTCGAAAACAACCACATCGACGTCTACATCTTCGAGTTCAACACCGTTCTCGAGGCTCTCGCCAAAGAATATGCCGACAGCCGATTCAGCGACTTCGCTCAGGTAATAAAGACCTCCATGCTCCAGCTCATGCCTACTGCCGACAACACTTTCACTATCGGCAAGGCCGGCTTCTATCCCGAAGTCGTGCAGCACACCACATGGGACTATGGCCGCAACGGCAAAGGTTTCTTCAACGATATCTTCGCGCCCGGATGGACGGTAGCCTCGCTCTGGCAGATGCTTTCGCCCGACAGGCTCGACCACTTCTTCGCCAAGAAATAACAAGAGATTCAGACACATAGCCCGGGGCTGAGTTTGGGGAGTTTCTTCCGCATTGGTAAGCTCGGCTTCCGGGTTTTTTATGAAAACAGGCGGCGGATGTCCCGTGGGATGTCCGCCGCCCTTTGTTCATTTAGGCGCCTGCGATGGCGCCTGTGGTGGTGTCTGTGCTGTCTTCGCTTTCGGTCGTGTCGACGACGGGCTGTCGGGCGACGTCGGGTCCTGGAAGAACGGATACGGAACGCCGAATACATCATCGATGCTACGCCCGGGGCTCAGATAGCCGTCCACTACAGTGTCGCGGCCCGACGGATTCTCGAACGCATAGAGCTGGAACGCCCCGAGCATGGCGGCAAGATGTTCGAAGACAAGATCCTGGATACCCTCGTAGGGGAACCACTTCGACGTCGCCGTGAAGCAGTACACCTGGAACGGTATACCGGCCGATGTCTGACCGAGTGTCGACACAAAGCAGTCGCTGTCGTGGCTGATATACTTGCTGTGGTCGAGCCACATCTTGAAATAGGCGCGGAACATGCCCAAATTCGTGTCGAGCGTGCCGTCGGCAAGGCCCTCAGGGTTGGCCACGTCGGCATCCTTACCGGCTGCGGCCTGCGCCTGCTTCTTGCTTATCCATTCGTCCATATAGGGCAGCTTGCGCACTCGCTCTATCATCTCCGCAGTAGCCGGCAGCACACTGTCGGCATCGATATAGTAGCAGCGGCAGATACGGCGAGTGTTGCTCTCCTGCATGCTGCGGTAGTTGGTAAAACCGCTGCTGATAAGGCTGTAGGGCGGCAGCGTAGTCGTCGTTTTGTCCCAGTTGAGCACCTTCACGGCGGTAAGCCCTACCTCCATCACGGTTCCGTTGGCGTTAGTGCCAGGCACGGCCACCCAGTCGCCCACATGCAGGCTGTCGTTTTCGCTCAGCTGTACGCCGGCGACAAGTCCCAGTATACTGTCCTTGAACACCAGCATCAGCACGGCCGCGAAGGCGCCAAGGCCGGCGAGCAGACGGCCCGGCGACTGATCTATGAGTATGCATATTATCACTATCGCCGCCACGATCCACACTATGCCCTTGGCGAGCTGAGCAAGCCCCGTCAGGGGCAGCTTGCGCTTGTTGGCGCGACGGTCGATATGCTGCCACACGGCCACGATGACGGCCGACAGGGCCACGGCCGTGACGAACACCACATAGATAAGTGTCAGCTTCGACAGTGTGGTCGACAGTGCCGTATGGTTCGACAGTGCAAACTCTATCAGCACAAGGAAAACGAGCGCCGGTATTATCCGGCATATCTTATGAAAGAAATTCACGCTCTTCAGTGCCTCGTACATGTCCGAGCTCCAGTGCTTGGTAATTTCGCGCACAAGGTGCAGCACTATCCACTGCGTGATGCGACCCACGACGAGGGCCACACACAGCACCACGGCGGCATATAGAAAGGTTACGACTGTCTGGTTATGGTCGAGACCGAAGATTCCCAGTATCCAGTCGACGACCTTCATTATCATCTCGGCCACAGCATACGAAGCGCCGTTGCGGTCGCCGACGAAGCGGCGGATATCGTCGATCGACGGTCCGTTGGAGGCAAGTAATAGTAAAGTCAGCGTGTTCGGCATAGTGTATTGAATTATGACTTATATTCAATACACCCCGGCACCCCTCTTTGTTCACTCCCTTATCTTGCTTTGAGCCTGTCTTTCACTATGATTCTCGCTGCGTTGTCGGCCGCGTCACCCTTGCCGAGCACCTCACGCACATGGGCGTAGCCCTCGAGCTGTGCCGCGCGGACGGGGCTGTCGGTCCGCAGCAGCGGCCCCAGTTTGTCGGCGACAAGCTCGGCCGTGCAGTTGTGGAGCAGCATTTCGGGCACTACCTCGCGGCCGGCGATAAGATTGGGCAGCGACACATATTCTATATCAAGCACTCGGCTCATGATCTCGTACGACAGCTTCGAGCCGTTGGCGCGGTAGCACACCACCTGCGTTATGCCGGCGAGAGCGGCCTCGAGAGTCGCCGTGCCCGACGTCACAAGCGCGGCACGGCAGTGTACGAGCACATCAGTGGCCGATTCATCGCGCACGACAGGCACATTGCCCGAGCCGCATTCGCGGTAGAGCGAATCGTCTATGCCGGGGGCGCCTATTATCACGGCCCTGTACTGGGGGAACATATCCGTGGCGGCGACCATTACCGGCAGATTGTTGCGTATCTCGCCGCGACGGCTGCCCGGCATAAGGGCTATCAGCGCGCGATCGCGCAGGCGGTGCTTGTTCAGGAAGGCTTCGCGTGGCGCTGCCTTGGCCATGTCGGCGTCGATTTCGGCAACCGACGGGTTACCCACATACACGGCCTGACGGTAGTCGTGCTCGCGGTAAAATTCGGGCTCGAACGGCAGGATGCAGAACACGCAGCGCACCAGCCGACGTATGTCGCGCACGCGCCACTTCTTCCACGCCCATATCTTGGGCGAGATATAGTAATACACAGGTATTCCGAGCTGTGCGGCGCGCGAGGCTATCTTGAGGTTGAACGACGGATAGTCGATAAGTATCAGCGCGTCGGGGCTCGCAAGCTCGAGGGCCGCCTTCGCGCGCGACAGGTTGCCGCTTACCTTGCCGAGATTACGGAGCACCTCGCTGAAGCCCATGAAGGCCATGTCGCGGTAATGGATGATAGGTTCCGACCCGGCTTCGGCGGCCATCTTGTCGCCGCCGAGGAAATTTATCACGGCCTCGCTGTCATAGCGTTTGAGTGCTCGTATCAGGTGTGAGCCGTGCAGATCGCCCGAGGCCTCGCCGGCTATCATGAAGTAATGCATCACTTTCTGCGTTTACTTATAAAAAAATCTTGTATCACTGCGCGGCATTCGCCTTCGCGCACGCCCTCTGTCACTTCCGCTCGCGGATGGAAAGGTGTCGTCCCCGGCCGCACGATGCGCGTGTAGCCCCTCTTGGGGTCGGGTGCGCCTATCACTATGCGGCTGAGCTGGCTCCACCCTATGGCGCCGGCACACATCGGGCACGGCTCTATCGTCACGTAGAGTGTACACCCGGCAAGATATTTGCCCCCGAGCGTCTGGGCGGCGGCGCTCACGGCAAGCATCTCGGCATGGGCCGTTACATCCGAGAGGCGCTCTGTCTGGTTGTGGCCGCGACCGAGTATACGGCCGTTGGGAGCCACCACGACAGCTCCGATTGGTATCTCTCCCTCCTCGGCCGCGGCATATGCCTCGGCAAGCGCAAGACCCATATAATATTCGTCGCCGAGTATCATGCCAGATCAAACTTCATGCCTTCGTTTGCAGCCACCACATTGCCGTCGAACACCTCGGAGGCCTCGCGCACAAGCACGCTCTCGTCGAGTACGCTCTGCGAGTAATGGCCCAGCACGAGTGTCCCGGCCCCGGCGGCACGTGCTATCTCTGCGGCCTCACGGGCCGTCGAGTGTCCGCGTGGACCGGCCTTGTGCGCCCCTTCGTCGCCGTAGGTGGCCTCGTGGTAGAGTATGTCCACGCCCTTCACGCATTCCGCCACTCGCATGTCCTTCACGGTGTCAGAGCAATAGGCATAGCTCGCCGCCGGCGTAGGGGCCGTCGTAAGCCTCTCGTTGGGCACTATGCGCCCGTCGGGAAGCACCAGGTCGGCGCCGTCCTTGATATCGTTCATCAGGTAATGCGGCACATTGTAGAAGTCGCAGCTCTCGCGGTCGATATGCCGCCGTTTGTTTACCTCCTCGAAGCGGTAACCCACGCAGGGCACGCGGTGGTAGAGCGGAAAGGAGCTCACGCGCAGGGCCCCGTCGTCCATTACCACATTCGTGCCGTGTGGATCCACCACATCCCAGTGCAGCTTGTACGAGCGCTCGCGGCACACCGCATCTATCAGCGGCCGCAGCATCGCCACGCCCTCGGCGAAGGTATGCACTGTCACGTCGCCCTCCACATTATGCAGCGACAGCGTCGACAGCAGACCCGGCAGACCCAGGAAATGGTCGCCGTGGAGATGGCTGATAAATATATGGTCGATACGCGCGAAGGAGATGCCGTAGCGACGTAGCTGCAGCTGAGTCCCCTCCCCACAGTCTACGAGCATATTGTGTCGCCTGTATGCCACAAGCTGTGCGCTCGGGTTGTGACGGGTGGTGGGTGCGGCCGACGAGCAGCCGAGTATGGTTACATTAAAGTAGGACATACTGCAAACTTACGTAAAATTTTGCAAAAATGCGAACTACCTCTGCAAAAAAGCTATAAAATCACGTTTTTACCTCGTTTCACACGCAACATTTGGCACCATTATTGCGTAATATCTGTAACAACAGCAGAAAGAAGCTAAGTATTGAATTAGTTTTTTCATAGGATTAGATTTTTTAAGGTTTAGACTCAAGCGGCCTGTCGGGATGACAGGCCGTTTGATTTGTAGATAATGAAATCCGCCCGACGCTGAGACAGCGGCGGACGGATAGTTTCTATATTAGTTTATTTCTGCTTATCTTTCGTAACATGTTACGTTCATAAGGTTGGTGTTGACCTCGAAACGCCACTGACCTGCGTGGGGGAAGTGGAACTTGTTGTCGGGGTTGGCACCGGGGATTACTGCGAGAGGGCTGGGAACGCCGGGCTCGAGAGTAACGTGGGTCAGCTGACCGGGCGACGAACAGGGAGGCATCAGTGCGTCGCTGCCCCAGTTGTCGCTTCTTTCGGTGTACATCTTGAACTCGCCGCCGGTCACGTTGCCTTCGAATACGAAGATTTCGGGGTTGGTCGCATCCTGTACCAGTGCGTCAGCGCCGCCACGGTTCCAGTCGCCTGCGGGGAAGCCGGAGCCTACGATGCAGACATACTTCCAGGGTACGCAGATTGCCCACGAAGCTTCTTTAGTCTTGGTGTTGACTGTGAAGGTGTAGTAGCCGTCCTTCGGGGGGAAGAACTTCTCTGAAGCCGAGGGAGCGCCATCGCTTACAGCGCAGCCGTTGCCGGTGCTTACGATGCTCTGGCCGCTGCCGTCCTTCGAGAACGATACATACACGCCTTCGTTCTTGGAGAACCAGCCTGTCCAGCTGTACATCTTGCCGAGGATGATTTCGGTCATGTCGGCACCGTCAGAGAAGGTGATGTGGGGGTTGTAGCCGGGGTCTACGGCGTTGTTCTGCATGTATGCAGGGCGAGATTCGGGCTTGAAGGTGGTCACTACCACGCGCATCTCGCTGAGCATGGGCATGTGGTATTTCTCTGAGTCGGGGAACTGGGCCACTACCTGTACCTCGAACTCGGAGGCATTGTTGGGTGCGATGCCCCAGGTTGTGATAAGGTCGTTGAGGTCGTCGGCGCCGTAGCTTACCTGGCAGTCGGGTGCCTCAACGAAGCCGGTGCTCTGGGCGAACTTGGTGTCGGCAACACCCATACGGAAGAGATACTTCACTTCCGAGGTCTCGGTGGGAGCCTTCACTGAGTTCCAGCTGAATGAAAGGGCGGTTTCGTTGCCCTGTGCAGCCGTCAGCACCAGGGTGTCGATGTTAGCTGTGAGCTTGAGCTCGTCTGCCGGACGGGGCATGTCGATGTAGTTCTTGCTTGCACCGTCATCGCATGCAACGGCAAACAGCGGCAGAAGCATCAGGCCTATATATTTGCAGTATGATTTCATGTAATTTCTTGGGTTAATGTTTAACGGTCGGTTCAACCTAAATATTAATCTTCAGCATTCGATGTCCAGTACGGGCCCTGGATAAGATTCGGGTTCTTGTCCATCTCGCTCTGGTGTACGGGCCAGAAGTAGAATGCTTTCTTGTATACGCGTTTGTTCTGAGCTTCTGTGCGTTTGTAGAACTCTTCGGGTGTGGCACCGCGGAAGTTCATGCCGTGCTGATAGCCGTTGAGGCGTGCCTCGCACTCTTTCCATCGGCGGAGGTCGTTGTAGCGGATACCTTCGCAGCCGAGTTCGATACGGCGCTCGTCATGGATGACCTTGCGGAGTGCTTCCTGAGTGTTGTCTACGTGGATCACGCTGTTGTCGGTAACGGCCACGGCTGCTGTGGTGTAGCCGGGGATGCCTGCGCGCTCGCGGATCAGGTTGACATATCTGAGGATTTCGTCTGCGCTCTGGCCGCCCATTTCATTGAGGGCCTCTGCGTAGTTCAGGTAAGCCTCGCCGAGACGGTAGAGGATACCGGGACGCCACTTGCCCGTGTTCTTGTTGGGACGGTAGTCATAGTGGAGGAACTTGCGGTTGAGGTAACCGTTCTGGGGTGCGTCGTGCGAGGTATTGTTGTCGATCTGGCCGGCCATCATCTGGTATACGCGGTTCTCCTGCGAGTACCATGCGCCGTTGAATACGATACCGGTGTAGAAACGGGGCTCGCGGTTGCAGTACATGTTGTATGTGCCTGCAAGTGTGATGATCTTCTTGTTGTTGTCGCCGGTGGCCTTGCCGCCTGTCCAGGCTGTCTCGCGTACGTCGTCTTCGTCAGAGAAGCCTTCTTCCTTGTAACCCGAACGGGGGTCGTCGATCTTGCGGCCGTTCTTCATGAAGAAGTCGTCGACATATTCCTGTACCACGCCGAGACCGCCGTTACCGCCGGTGTTGATGGTGGTGGAGTGCTTTTCAAATTCTCCATAGTTTGTGCTCTGACGGGCGAAGAGGATCTCGGGGTTGGCGAGAGCGTCTTGGCTCAGGAAGAGGTTCTGATAAGAAAGGAAAGGATCGATAGAGCCGTCTTTCTTGTACTCCTTGTAGAGCTCGCCGCCTGCTGCGTGAGCTTCGTCGATGAGGAGCTTGCATGCGTCGGCAGCGCGCTTCCACTGGCTTGCGTCGTAGCTTGTGGGGAAGAGATGATTGCCTTCGGCATCCACGTGGTTGGCGTAGTCGGGGTTACCGTTTACGAGGGGGCTGGCGTTGAAGAGGAGAAGACGGGCACGAACGGCGAGGCACATCAGCTTGTCGGCGCGGCCGAACTTGTTCGACTGTGTGTAACGAGCCGGAAGCAGTTTCGATACCTCTAAGAGCTCTTTGTCGATCCAGTCTACGATGTCGCTCCAGGGGGTGGGACCGTACATAAGGTCAGCTACCGATGACTCGGTGGGCCAGATTTTGTCGGGGTTGAAGGGGAAGGGGCCGTAAGCCATAAGCATACGCTCGCAATAGAAAGCGATAAGGAAGCGGCACTCAAGTTTCATGAGCTCTACCTCGGAGGCCGGCAGACCTTCGTCGGGCACGGGAGTGGCGCGCTCCTGGAAGATAAGGCACTCGCGGATACGCTGAGGCATAAGGGCCCAGTAGTTGCCTTCCCAGCCGGTCTGAGTGTTCCAGTTACCGGATAGCATGGCCATAGGGCCATTTGCGCCGTTCCAGTAAGGTTCCCAACGCTGCGACGGCATAAGGTCATCGCCAAGGATGCTGAAACCCGAGTAGCGTGTATAACCCCAGTAGGGATCGTCGATAGCCGAGTAGCAGCGGCCCAGCCAGCGCTCCTGGAGGATGCGCTGAGAGAAAATCTCATCGATTGTCATCTCGGTGTCCGACTCTTTGTCAAGGAAGTCAGCGCAGGATGACAGCGACATTACTGCTGCGAGAGCAAGTAATATATATTTGAATTTTTTCATATATATTGCGTACTGTTTTTTATGGATGATTAGAATTTCAGGTCAACACCGAACATGAACGAACGCTGGTTCGGGTATTTCAGACCGTTGGTGGTGTCGAGCTCGGGGTCCCACATTTTGAACTTCGAGAAGTGGAAGAGGTCGTTGCCGCTTACGAAGAAACGAGTCTGTGTAGAGCCGTATTTCTGTGTCCACTTGGTGGGAAGCGAGTAGCCGAGTTCGATGGTCTTGAGGCGGAGGAACGACATGTCTTTCTTGAACCATGTCGAGCTCTGCTGGTTGTTGGTGTTTGTACCGTAGGTAAGACGGGGCCAGAACACATCCTGCGAGGGATTGTCGGGAGTCCAGCGGTCGTTGTAGTTGCCGTAGATGTTACCGAGGGTACCTGCTGCGGCACCGGGGATGAAGCGGTTGTCGGCTGCGTTGAGGATACGGTGGCTGTCGGCTGCGCCCTGGAAGAAGAAGCTGAAGTCGAAGCCCTTGAAGATCACGTTACCGCCGAAGCCGTAGATGATACGGGGAAGAGCCACGCCGCCTACATAACCTTCGTCCTTCGAGTTGATCACGCCGTCGCCGTTGCGGTCTACATACTTGATATCACCGGGACGTACGCCTGCTGCGTTAAGTTCGGGAACGGGGATACCTTCGAGGAGGTTGCCGCTTTCGTCGAAGTCAGCGTCGGTGTACAGACGGTCGGCGATGTAACCCCAGAGGGTGTTTACAGACTGACCAGTGATCGAGCGGTGTGTACCCTTGATCGATTCGGGTTCGTCCTGCTCGATGATCTTGTTCTTGGCGTATGTGAAGTTGCCGCGGAGAGCTACCATAAGGTCGGGGGTAAGCTGCTTGTGTACTTCAAGTGCGGCCTCGAAGCCCTTGTTGTCCACGATACCGAAGTTGGCGTAGGGGAGCGATGTGAAACCTGCCTGGGTCGGGATGGTGCGGCGCTGCATGAAGATGTTGTTGCGGCGCTCCTTGAATACATCAAGCTGAAGGTCGATTGCTGACCACAGACCGAGTTCTACACCGAGGTTGTACTTGGTCACGGTTTCCCATGTAAGGTTCGATACACCGATTTCGCCCTCAGTGATACCGTCGCCTGCATAGTAGGCGCTCGAGGTGTTGCCGAAGTAGTAACCGTCGGCATCTGTTTTCATGGTAGTGATGTAGGCGAAGCGGCGGCCACCGATGTTGTCGTTACCTACCTTACCTACCGAAGCGCGGAGCTTGAGTTTGTTTACGTTGGTAATGATGGGCTCCCAGAATTTTTCATTCGAGATTACCCAGCCGATAGCGCCCGAGGGGAAGAAACCGAAGCGCTTGCCGGGGGCGAAGTTCTCGGAACCGTTGTAACCGAAGTTGAACTCGGCAACGTAGCGTGAGTCGTAGGTGTAAGAGAAACGGCCTGCGATACCCTGATGACGATAGGGCTGGATAGAACCGTTGTCGTAGCTGGTCTGGTTGTAGAGGAACATAGCGCCTACGCGGTGTACCTGGTTGTAGGTCTGGTCGTAGTTGATGGCTGCCTCGAGGTAGGTGCGGTTGTCACCCCAGCCGTCGGTGCCTGACCAGTGGCTGAGTGATTCCTTACCGTCGGTGTTGAGAGGCTCCGAGAAGATAAGGTTACCGAGTTCGTCACGGCCCTGTGCGGGAGCGAAGTAAGTCGGCACACGGTAGCGCGACATGCCGTTGAGCGAGTAAACGTCGAACGAGAAGAGGCCGCGTACTTTAAGACCGGGAAGCCAGAACTTGAGATCCTGCTCTACGCTTACGAGGGCGTCGTACTTAGCGTAGTTGTGGAAACGATAACCGCGCTGGGTAAGGTTCGACCAGGGGTTCTCGCGCTGGGCGATCTTAGGAATTGTGCCGTCGGAGTAGATGGCCGGGTGTACGTAAGGAGCTGTATCGTATGCCTGGTTCCATACCTCGGTTGTCGATGTATCCTGCTTGCGTACTTTGTCGATGTAACCGCCTACATTGAAGCGGACAAGTGTTGTCTTGGTCACGTTCATGTCGACGTTGGCGCGTACGGTGTATTTGTTACGGCTTGTCGATGTGTCGTAGGGAAGACGGGTGTCGCGTGTCATGGGGCCCGATTCGCGGTACCATGATGCGGTCATTGAGTAGCGGAGGAAGTCCGAGCCACCCGAGATTGTCAGGTTGGCGCGAGAGCTGTCCGAGTTGTCCTTCATGATGGCGTCGATCCAGTTCACGTCGGGATAGAGGTCGGGGTCATAACCGCTGCGTGTGCGCTCTACTACCAGGGGATCGAATGCATAGTTGCCGTTGGCTTCCATTGACAGCTCATTGTAGAGGTCCATGTAGTCGGCGGCACCGATGAAGTCGGGAAGGCTGGTAGGCTGACGGAAGGCCTGCTCGAAGCGGAAGCTTACCTGAGGCTTGCCGATCTTACCGCGCTTGGTGTTGACGAGGATCACACCGTTAGCACCGCGTACACCGTAAACGGCCGATGCCGATGCATCCTTAAGAATAGAGAAAGATTCGATCTGGGCAGCGTCGATATCGTTGAGCGAGCGCTCCACACCGTCGATAAGTACGAGAGGGGTGGTAGAACCTGCAAACGAAGATATACCGCGGATCCAGAAGTCTGATTTATCCCAGCCGGGCTCGCCTGAAGGTTTGTAGGCGATAATACCGGCAAGCTGGCCTGCGAGGTTATCCTGGAGGTTACCGGTGTGGCCTACACGCAGACGCTCGGGCTCTACAGTGGTAATTGAACCCACCACTGAAGCACGCTGCTGCTGGCCGTAACCAACGACAACCACTTCCTCGAGTTCGTCGAGCTTGGGTTCCATGTAAATGTTGAATGCGATCTTTTTGCCAACTTTCACTGACTGTGACTTGTAGCCTACGTAAGAGAAGTTGAGGACCGAATTCTGGTTTTTCACGGTAATGTAGAAGTTACCGTCAATGTCTGTAACGGTACCGGTGGTGTTCCCTTCTTCTACTACCGATACGCCAATAAGCGGTTCCTCGTTTTCATCAACGACGGTACCGGACACTTTGATTTGCGCATAAGTAAACGCTGGGAACAGAACGAGTGTCAGCATAAGCACCAGGCTTTTACTGAACCGCTCTAAAAAAGAAAGTCTGTTCGTCATAGCTCTTGTTTATGGATTTGAGATTAAGGTAATTTTTGCAATTTGTGTTAACAAATGTTGGTTTAATTTTTTGATTGGTAATGTTCTCTTCTTAACTAAATTTAATTAAATGGTGTATAATATTGGTTGGTTTTAGCAGATTTTTTAGTATGGTGGCAAAATTAAGCAAAAAAGGACAATTGAGACGGTTCTGAGTGTTAAGATATATTAAACGTCAGAATTGTTAACACTTTTTTGCTATTTTGGGGTAGTACGGTCAAAATTTAAAACGATATGGAGATGTTATATAGCAATTGGTAGATAAGATTAGTCTGGTGGTCGATTCATATATACTGTTTTCATGGTTTTGGACTACAAATATAGTCAAAATTTCACTCGTGCAATAGGTGGGGTTCAGTATTAACATATCATTTATTGTTATTTAAGAAATTTAGCCTCGGAGGGCCTTCCATCTCCCCTATATATATTATAGGTGTATGCCGCGGCGGCCAATTTGCAAATTAGTACACCATTAGTACATGGAAAAGTCGGTGCAGCTGATTCAATCAGCCTGCTTATAGACTTTGGTATGAAGTGTGGCGCTAATGTCTGAGGGGTCGAGAGCGGTATCACTCACCATCAGGCAGAGCGGCACAGAGGGGAGGCCCGGAGCATAAGGCGGCTGTACATAAGGATAATCGAGAAGCGTGAAGCCGCAGCGCACATAGAACGCTATGCGCCGCGCCGCCATAGGATCGGGATGATCGGAAGGCTCTACCTCCAGCACCACAGGCACACCGAGCATATGCCTCAGTTCAGCCATGGCCTTTGCACCTATGCCACCGCCGCGCTTCGACGGATCGACAGCGAAATGCTCCACATAGGCGAAAGCGCCGAAAATCCATACCGTAATGAAGCCGGCAAACGCATTGTCACCGTCGTACAGGCCATAGAGGGCAGGCTCCGAAGCCGTGTCGGCGATCTGAGACCAGGGCCGACGCTCCTCGGGTGGAAAAGAAGCGATATAAAGAGATTCCGCAGACTGCAGGTCGGCGGTGTCGATGAGTCGTAACTGTATCATTTACCTGTGAGTATAGAGCGGATATCGTGTAATTTGGTAAGAGCCTCGAGAGGAGTGAGATTATTGATGTCGACGCCGAGCAGTTCGTCGCGCACCTGACTCAGCACCGGATCGTCGAGCTGGAAGAACGACAGCTGCATGCCGCTGTCGACAGCCAATACAGGCTGCACCTCCACTTTCGTCTTGCCCGATGTAGCCGAGGCGGCCTCGAGCTGCGCGAACACCTTGTCGGCCCGTCGGATGATGCTTGCAGGCATACCGGCGAGTTTGGCCACATGTATGCCGAAGCTGTGCTCACTGCCTCCTCGGGCAAGCTTGCGGAGGAATATTACCTTGCCGTCGATTTCCTTGACCGAGACGTTGTAGTTGACTATGCGCCCGTAGGTCTTCTCCATGTCGTTGAGCTCGTGGTAGTGGGTGGCGAAAAGCGTCTTGGGGTGCATGTCGCCGTACTCGTGGATATATTCGACGATGGCCCAGGCTATCGATATGCCGTCGTAGGTCGACGTGCCGCGGCCAAGCTCGTCGAAGAGTATCAGCGAGCGCTCGCTCATGTTGTTGAGAATCGATGCCGCCTCGTTCATCTCCACCATGAATGTGGACTCGCCGAGGCTTATGTTGTCGCTCGCGCCAACACGCGTGAAAATCTTGTCGACAACGCCTATACGGGCGCTCTCGGCGGCTATGAAGCAGCCGACCTGTGCGAGTATGACATTGAGGGCCGTCTGGCGGAGCAAGGCCGACTTACCCGACATGTTCGGGCCCGTTATCATCATTATCTGCGTGCTCGCGTTGTTGAGGCTTATGCTGTTCGTGATATACGGCTCGCCCGGAGGCAACTGCTTCTCTATGACAGGATGACGGGCCTCGGTAAGCACGAGATCGAGCGAATCGTCCACGACAGGGCGGTTGTAGCGGTTCTCTATCGAGACGCGCGTGAATGCGTTGAGCACATCGAGGCGTGCAAGCATGGTGGCGTTGAGCTGCAGCGCCGGGATATACTGCGCCACGGCGGCGATAAGTTCGCTGTAGAGCCGCGCCTCTATGGCCTCTATCTTCTCCTGGGCGCCGAGTATCTTCTCCTCGTACTCCTTGAGTTCGGGCGTTATGTAGCGCTCGGCGTTTACAAGGGTCTGGCGGCGTATCCAGTCGGCAGGCACCTTATCCTTATGGGTGTTCGTTACCTCGATGTAGTAGCCGTGCACGTTGTTGTAGCTTATCTTCAACGAGCTTATACCCGTTGCCTCTATCTCCCTGGCCTGTATACGGGCCAGGTAGTCCTTGCCCTCGTAGGCTATCGACCGCAGCTGGTCGAGCTCGGCATCGACGCCTTTGGCTATGATGTCGCTCCGTGAAGCTACGCCGCCTACATCCTCGCGTATCTCACGCGCTATGCGGTCGCATATCTGCTCGCAGGGATTGAGCTGCTCGCCTATGGCCGCAAGCTGAGGCTGCCCGGAGTTCATGCACTGGCGTTTGAGCGGCACTATGGCCTTGAGGGCGTTGCGCACCTGCAGCATCTCGCGTGGGGCTATGCGCTCCGACGCTATCTTGCTGACAAGCCTCTCGAGGTCGCCTATGGTCCTGAGATGCTCGAGCACGTCGTCGCGTCGGTCGGGGTGCTTGAAGAAATGCTCCACTATGTCGAGGCGCTCGTTGATGGCCTTGTGGTCCTTAAGCGGCATCTGCAGCCAGCGGCGGAGCAGACGCGCTCCCATGGGCGTGACTGTGCGGTCTATGACATCAAGGAGGCTCTTGCCGTCGGGATCGAGCGGCTCGAAGAGCTCGAGATTGCGCATCGTAAAGCGGTCGAGGCGGACGTACTTGCTTGCCTCTATGCGGCTTATCGATGTGATATGCTGTATGTGTGTATGCTGGGTAAGGTCGAGGTAATGGAGTATGGCGCCGGCGGCGATAATGGCCGAGGGCATGCGGTCGATGCCAAAACCCTTGAGCGAGGCCGTGGCGAACTGCTTGCGCAGGCGCTCGTCGGCGGCGGTGGACGTAAACAGCCAGTCCTCGAGCTCGAATACAGGGCACTGGTGGGCGAACTCCTCCACCGCGCGTGTCTTGCTGCCGCGCTGCACAAGGAGCTCCTTAGGAGCCATCGAGGTAAGTGTCTTGTCGATATAGTCGGGCGTACCCTCGGCGGCAAGAAACTCGCCGGTAGAGATATCGAGGAGCGCAAGACCGTAGAGGGCCTTGCCGAAATGTACGGCGGCGAGGAAGTTGTTCTCGCGGCGCGACAGCACATTGTCGTTGAGCGCCACGCCGGGTGTGACAAGCTCGGTTATGCCTCGTTTGACAAGCTTCTTGGTCAGCTTGGGGTCCTCAAGCTGCTCGCATATGGCCACACGCTTGCCGGCCCGCACGAGCTTGGGCAGATAGGTGTCGAGGGCGTGGTGGGGGAAGCCGGCGAGCTCCACATACTGCGCCACACCGTTGGCCCGGCGTGTGAGGGTTATTCCCAATATCTCCGAGGCCACGATGGCATCGTCGCAGAAAGTCTCGTAGAAGTCTCCCACACGGAAAAGCAGTATGGCGTCGGGATGCTTGGTCTTCATCTCGGCGTATTGCTTCATCAGCGGCGTCTCTACTATTTTTTTTGCCATAAAGCCCGGTGTTTCTGCGTGTTTACTTCAGTTTGCTCTCTCGCGACGGTATAGCTATCGACGTATATGCCTGCAATGCCGCGCCGGCGAGGGTAAAGGCTATCCAGTCGCGCAGGCCGGTGGAATAGAATGCGAAGAAGCCGGCGACACAGAAGATGATGGCCACCCACACCTCGAGACGGTAGAGGCGGCGCAGACGGAGGTCGTCAGTCGCCGGGCGCTTCTGCAATATACGGGCCACAAGCACTGTCAGTGCCCCGGCACAATAGACGTAACGGAATGAGTCGAGGGCCCACGCCTGATCGCGAAGGAAAAACGGCGCTATTGTAGCCAACAGGATAAGTATAAGCCCGAAGGGGACGATAAGATTTTTCATTTATTCAAACAGGTAAACATCCTCGCTGGCACGCTTCATGCCGTACTGTTCGCGCACGACCTGCTCCATGAGCTCGGCATCACTGGCGAGGCGGGCGTTGAGCCCCTGATAATAAAGCATGGTATCGCGCTCGGCTGCCAGGGCATGCTCGAGACTGTCGATCTCTTCATCGTACTCGATGCTGCGGAACACCGTGTTCTCGCCCGAGAAGATGATGAAAGCCACCGCCGACAGGCACAGAAGCGTAGGCCACGGCAGAAAGCGCCGGAGCCACTCGAATGAGGATTTGAGTCGTTGATTCATATCGGGAGAGTATTATCTGATAAGGTCGGGTCGGAGACGTGCCGTGCGCTCGAGCGACTGCTCATGACGCCATTCGTCGATTTTTGCCTCATGTCCCGACAGCAGGATGGGCGGCACTTCCCAGCCCTTGTACACCGCCGGACGGGTGTAGATCGGCGGTTCGAGGAGATTGTCCTGGAACGAGTCGGAGAGAGCGCTCTGCTCGTCGCCTATGGCCCCGGGTATGAGGCGCACGATGGCGTCGGTAATGATGGCCGCCGGCAGCTCGCCGCCCGTAAGGACATAGTCGCCTATCGATATTTCCTTGGTAATGAGGTGTTCGCGTATACGGTAGTCTATACCCTTGTAGTGGCCGCAGAGTATTATGATATTGTCGAGCATCGACAGGCTGTTGGCCATGCGCTGGGTCAGCACCTCGCCGTCGGGAGCGGTAAATATCACTTCGTCGTAGTCGCGCTCGGCCTTGAGGGCGCTGATGCAACGGTCGACAGGCTCTATCTGTATTACCATACCGGCCTCGCCGCCAAAGGGATAGTCGTCGACCTTGCGGTAGCGGTTTGTAGTATAGTCGCGGAGATTATGCACAGCGATAGTGCACAGCCCCTTGTCCTGAGCACGTTTCAGTATCGAGCAGCCAAGCGGCGACTCGAGCATTTCGGGCAATACGGTAATGATATCGATACGCATGATACAGACGTTTTATCCTGCAAAGGTACAAAAAAAATTCCGATTGTCTGATCATCAACTTTTCTTTAACTTTGCACACCCGAAACATTAAACTTTTTTGACCATATAATGTTATAAAAGCAGGCCGGGCTATGTGTATAAGGCCTGTCAAACAGCTATAAACGATTGATTATGCAAAAGATATTGACCTTTCTGACTGTCGTCCTCATTATGCTTGTATCATGCGGCAAAAATGGCATCTCGGTGCCGTCCGGATACGATCCCGAGCTTTGCGCCGCTCTCTCCGTAAAGATAGAAGACCGCGACAGCCTCTCGCAAGTAGACTACGCGATGATGATCGCGCAGAACGAAGCAATCCTGCAGTATCTTATCGACCGCACCTCGAAGCTCTCGGAGCTACCCGACAGCTGCCGATACACAGCTTGGAGGATGCTTACTTCCGACCCCGAATACCTCGAGCGTTTCGGACACATGTTCACTATCGGCTCGGCGCTATACCAGGCCGATATGAGCGGCAGGCTCGATGAGGACAATGCCGAGGCATACGCCGCGCTCGACGACTATAATGTGAAACTGGCTGACTATACCGACAGATTCTGAATGTATCATGAGACAATTCTTACGCTGCGACAAGGGCTATGTGCCATGCACCGACTGGCAGGACGACTGCTGGGTAAACATGGAGCTGCCCAATGAAGCCGACCTCAATTTCCTGGTCGACGAGCTCGGCGTACCTGTCTCTTTCATCGACGACCTGAAGGATATCGACGAGCGGCCGCGTGTCGATCAGGAAGGAAACTGGATACTGACCATACTGCGCATTCCTATGCCCGAGAAGGCCGACGTAATGCCCTACACCACCGTTCCCCTGGGTGTCATGACAAACTCGCAGACGGTGGTAACGATATGCTTTTTCAGCACCGGGCTGATACAGGATTTCATCGACTACTCACACCGGAAGCAACTGACCATCACGCGCCACACCGACTTCATACTCCACATCCTCTTCAACGCCACATACTGGTACCTCTCCTACCTGAAAAAGATGAACGAGGACGTGACCGGCGCCGAGCGCGACATCGAACGCAGCGTGCAGAACCGCGACCTGGTAAGCCTCATGCGCCTCCAGAAATCGCTCGTGCTCTTCAACACATCGCTGCGCGGCAACCAGGTGCTACTCGAACGCCTCTATCGCGTTTTCGGCAATGACTTCGACCACGACCTGTACGAAGACCTCGACATCGAGATGAAGCAGGCCGACAACACGGTAAATGTCTACTCCGACATCCTCGGCGGCACCATGGACGCCCTCGGCTCCATAATCTCCAACAACGTGAACCAGGTAATGAAGCGCATGACAAGCATCACTATCATACTGATGGTGCCCACGCTCGTGGCAAGCTTCTATGGCATGAACGTCGAGGGCCTCGCCTTAGCCGACCTGCCCTTCTCTTTCTATATCGTGATATTCATCGCCGCCATGCTTACCGCAGCCACATATCTGTGGCTGCGGCATATACGGTGGTTTTAGTCTCATCCTCTCAAGGCAACAGTCGTCATGCAGTTCAAGGCATCCCGTCCATTTACATTCGACCGCGTCGTGCGCATCTTAGCCGGCGTGGCGATGATTGCCGGCGCCATATGGCTCGTCAACAGGCTGCGCAACGTGCTCTTGCCTTTTGCCCTCGCATGTCTGATCGCATACCTGCTCGATCCGCTCGTATGCTTCCATATGCGCCTTCTCAAGCTCAAAGGGCGCGGACTGGCAAGCTTCATCACTCTGATTGAGGTAACGGCTGTCATCGCGGCCCTGTGCTATTTCTTCGTTCCCTCGATAATAAAGGAAATCAACCAGCTCGACGAGATACTGCGCAACAGCTCGGCCGACTCCACCATCCCCTTTGTGCCCGACGACATCGCGCGGCCCATACACAAATGGATCGACGATTTCAACATCGGCAACTTCATCAAGAGCTCTCACTTCATGCAGCTCGTCAATTCGGGGACATCATTTCTGGCCGCAACCGTCGACTTCCTCCTGCACACCCTCGAGTGGCTGCTCACATTTATCTACGTCATCTTCATTCTCATCGACTACCCCAGCATCATGCGCGGCTTCCGCATGCTCGTGCCTAAGAAATACCGCAAAGCCGTCTACCGGGTGGAAGACGACATCAAGGACAACATGAACCGCTACTTCCGCAGCCAGGCCCTGATAGCGCTTTGCGCCGCGGTGTTCTACTGCATAGGCTTTTCCATCGTGGGCATACCCCTGGCGATAGTGCTCGGCATAATCGTAGGCATACTGTACATGATACCTTACTTCCAGTACGTTACCCTCATACCCGTCGTGCTGGTGTGCCTCGTCGATTCATCCACCGGGGCATCGCACTTCTGGCCCGAGCTCGGCGCCTGCATACTCGTCTACATCGTGAGCCAGTGCATATGCGACTATGTGCTCACGCCCAAAATAATGGGACACTCCATGGGCCTCAACCCGGCCGTGATACTGCTGTCGCTGTCGGTTTGGGGAACCCTGCTCGGCATACTCGGCATGATAATAGCGCTCCCGGCAACGGCGCTCCTTCTCTCATACTACCAGCAGTATATCGTCAACATGGGAGTCAGCAAAGACCCTCAACCAAAGACATAAAGCAATCATAGCCCTCGAGGGCGCACGACGCAACTATGCGGAACTCCACCGGCTCAGGCGTCAGCACCAGGGCCGTATCTCCGCCGTCGAGCGGCAGCTGTATGTCGCGTCTGAAATCAAGACCCGGAGTCAACGCGGCCTTGTAGAGCGCTTCCTTGAGTGTCCACGCAGCCTGCAGCCTCTCGCCGTAGCAAGCAAGCTCGGCCGGCGACAGCACACGCGCCGCAACCCTCGCAAGCTGGCTGCGCTCGGTCTCCACATCTATGCCTATCGGCCGGTCCGACAAGGCTATGGCCGCGCACGTGGCGCAATGGCTTACCGATATCACTACACCGGGAACATCGACCGTCGGGCTGCCGTCGGGACGATGGCCTGTACTTACCCCCTCGCCCAATGCCTCGCGCACAAGCTCGGCCACGGCCACTCTCTCGGCTTCGCGCCCACGGCCGTCGAGGGCCTTGACGTACACACGTATATTAGGATATCTTAACTCAGTCGTCATGGAGTGCTGACAGCATTTTTATAGCATCGGCGGTAAGAGCCGCCACGACAGGACGTATCGAGTCGACAGGCGTGACCGACCCGGCGATATTGGCCGCGCCGCTCACGACGATGCCTTCAGGTGATGCCGCCAACAGCTGAACGGGCGTCATGCCGGCCTCGGCACACTCCACGACGGTGCAGTCGAAGTCTCCGGCACGGAAGCTGTGTGTCGTGGCCCTCGAGCCCCCGAGGTTGAGGGCGATGCGCTCGCGGCGGTTGGCCATGACCTCTGCGATATTGTCGGTCGCGACAGCGCTCACATGTATCGTGGCGCCATAGCGAGGATAACTTATGTCGAGCCAGCCAGGGCGAGGCGACGATATCTCCGCCGAGCTGTTGACGCACAGCTCAACCGGTCCCACAGCCACATTGCCGTACACGGTATCATATGCCTCTACACGCGGATAGGCATAGCGGCGCGGCGTCACGTCGGCATCCTTGCGGCAGCCGCTCAGCACGGATATGATCAGAAGTATAAGTAAGGGCGCGACACGCATCATGACGCTATGTCGTCGGGCATTACCTTCACTCGTACCTCGGTAATGCGGTGGTCGGTAATGTCGAGGATCAGGAAGCGGCACCGCCCGTACACCAACGGCTCCTTGTCCTTGGGGAAGTCGCCTTTGACAGCAAGCAGCATGCCGGCAAGAGTCTCTACATCCTGAGTTACCTCCTCGTAGTCCTCCGGATCGAGTCCGGTCACACGGAAGAAGTCGGTAAGCGGAGTGCGGCCCTCGAACACGTATGTATCGTCGCGGAGGCGCTTGTAGGTTGTGTCGGGCTCGTCGTATTCGTCGTCGATATCGCCTACGATTTCCTCGAGCACATCCTCGAGCGTCACGAGGCCCTGGGTGCCGCCATATTCGTCCACCACGACGGCCATGTGTATCTTAAGCTTGCGGAAGTCCTCGAGCAGATCGTCGATCTGTCGCGACTCAGGCACGAAATATGCCGGGCGCAGCAGTTTTACCCAGTCGAGATCGGCGGCCTCGGGCTTGCCGATATAAGGCAGCAGGTCACGCGAGTAAAGTATGCCGCGTATATTGTCCTGTGTGTCCTCGTAGGCCGGCATACGCGAATAGCCGCTCTCGAGCACTATCTTCATTACCTCGGCGAAACTCAGGTGTATGTCGAGGTCGGTAATCTCCACTCGCGGTGTCATGATCTCGCCGGCGCTCGTGTCGCCGAATTTGAGGATGCCTTCGAGCATCTCCTTGTCGTCGGCGCCTTCGGTAATCTCGAGCGCGCGCGACAGCTCGTCGGGGCTGATGTCGTTGGTCTGTTTGGTCACGACCTTGCGGACGAGCGTGCCCGACTTTACCAGCACCCTCGACATGGGACTCATAAGCTTGTAGATGGCCGTCAGGGCCGGCTGCGCGAAACGCGCCCACGTCACGTTATAGTTGCTCGAATATAGCTTGGGGATGATTTCGCCGAAAAGAAGGATGAGGAAGGTCAGGAGCACGGTTTGCAGCACGAAACTCCACACCGGACTCATGCCCGAGAAGACCGGCCCGAGAGCATAGTTACACAGCACTACTATGGTAACGTTGACCAGATTGTTGGCTATCAGGATTGTTGCCAAAAGACGTTGAGGATCGGCAAGAAGCCGCCGTACGCCTTCGCCGCATTTTTCTTTGTCGAGATCCTCGCACTGCTGGTCGGTTAGCGAGAAATATGCCATTTCGCTGCCGCTCACAAATCCCGACAAAAACAGGCAGATGAGCGCAAGTATGAGCGCTACGATCTGTCCGGATCCGAATGTCGGGGTGTCGAGTGTTATAACTGTCGGTAAATTAAGTAATAAACTAAGCGGCTCTGTTGCCGGCAATGGGTCTATATCCATTAAGAAATAAGTTAAGTTAGAATCAATGCCTCTTGCCGGGCGCTTGGCGGCGGCGCGGAGGCATGGCGGCTGCGTCGGCAGCATCTCCTTTGTGTCTACAAAGTTAATACATTTTTGATGTGCAGACAAGTATTGGCTCAAAAAAAGCGAATACACCCTGCTCCTGCGCGCCTTCCTCGCGCTTTCTCAAAGATATTTTGTAATTTTGCACACATAATCATTTGTCACATCAGTATATTGTATATGAAGACCTGCATCTCATGCCTTTACCTTGCGTGCGCCGCCGCTTTTGTCGCTTGCGCCGATAACGCCGCCGTGTCGTCCGACCCCAATCTCGACAGAGCACAGCAGACTCTCGACTCGATATATCGCTATTATTCTGTCGACAGTACTTGCCTCCTTCGCGAGAACCATCCCTTCGACAGCCGCCACAAGGTTACATATCTAGCCTCGGAGGATCAGGCCAACGTACCCAATCAGTATTCATATCTGTGGCCTTACTCCGGCACATTCTCTGCCGTAAACGCACTCTACGAGACCACCGGCGACGAGAAATACCGTCAGCTCCTCGACTGCCGCGTCCTGCCCGGCCTCGAAGAATATTTCGACACCACTCGCACTCCCGTGGCCTACTCTTCCTACGTGAAGTCGGCCCCTGCTTCCGACCGCTTCTACGACGACAACATATGGCTCGGCATCGACTTTACCGACACCTACGGCATGACCGACGACAAAAAGTATCTCGACAAGGCCGAGATGATATGGGATTTCATCGAGAGCGGAACCGACGATGTGCTCGGCGGAGGCATATACTGGTGCGAGCAGAAGAAGGGCTCGAAAAACACTTGCTCGAACGCGCCCGGCTCTGTCTTTGCTCTTAAACTGTTCAAAGCCACCGGCGACTCGACATATCTCGACAAAGGCAAGACCCTCTACCACTGGACAAAGACCAATCTTCAGGACACCACCGACTGTCTCTATTTCGACAATATCGCCCTCGACGGCAAGATCGGCCGGGCCAAATTCGCCTACAACAGCGGACAGATGATGCAGTCCGCCGCCCTGCTCTACCGTATTACCGGCGACTCCGCCTATCTCGACGATGCTCGCGACATCGCACGGGCTTGCTACGATCATTTCTTCTTCGATCTTACCACACCTCAGGGCGAGACCTTCAGAATGATCAGGAAGGGCGACGTATGGTTTACCACCGTGATGCTTAGAGGTTTTATCGAGCTCTACGGCATCGACAACGACCGCACATATATCGACGCCTTCGACAAGAGCCTGGCCTATGCCTGGGAGAACGCGCGCAACGCCAGAGGTCTCTTCCACGCCGACCTGAGCGGAGAGAAGAAAGACCGTAAGAAATGGCTTCTCACTCAGGCCGCTATGGTCGAGATGTATGCGCGTCTCGCCGCTTTGTAATGACCGAAAATATTTTTTAACATCCTCTCTGCTCTATATTGGCTTGTAATTGTTAATTTTGCTCTTTAAACAGACACTAAGCCATGCAAGAAGCCACCTCGAGTCATCGCAGCGATGCTGTCGTGATTATTCCGATGTACAACGAATGCGAGAACGCAGCCGCTATCATTGACGCCGTCCTCGCTCTTCCCGTGCCCTTCGACATCCTGGTAATAGACGACAACTCTCCCGACGGCACTGCCGATATCGTCAAAGAAAAGATCAGGCAGCACCCCGGCCGGGTATCTATTATCGAGCGAAAAGGCAAGCTGGGCCTCGGCACGGCATACATCGAAGGCTTCAGGCACTCGCTGGCTCGCGACTACGAGTTTATCTGCGAGATGGATGCCGATTTCTCGCACAATCCCGACGACCTCGTAAGGCTACGTCAGGCCGCGTTCGACCGGAACGCCGACGTTGTCATCGGCTCGCGCTACGTGACCGGAGTAAATGTCGTAAACTGGCCTATGGGACGCGTGCTCATGTCCTTCTATGCCTCGAAATACGTAAGGCTGATCACACGGATGCCCATACACGACACCACCGCAGGCTTTGTGTGCTACCGCCGGCGTGTGCTCGAGACTTTCGAACTCGACAAGATCAAGTTCAAGGGCTACGCCTTCCAGATCGAGATGAAGTTTACAGCCTACAAGTATGGCTTCAAGGTCATCGAGATTCCCATCATATTCGTCAACAGGGTGCTGGGCACAAGCAAGATGAACTCCGGCATATTCGGCGAGGCCGTCTTCGGTGTCATAAGGCTGAAATGGAATAGTTTCTTCAAAAAATACAAGCGCTCATGAGCAAGGAATATCTCTACTGCAACGCTATCATTACCGATCGGCGCGGCATGCGCCGGGGATGGGTACGAACCGACGGCTCAAAGATTACCGCCACCGGCGAGGGCGACCCGGCCGACATGAGCGGTGCCACCGACCTTCATGGCGCATATCTCTGCCCTGGATTCATCGACAGCCATGTGCACTTCCGCGAGCCGGGTCTCGAGTACAAGGCCACTATAGCATCTGAGAGCCGTGCGGCTCTCGCAGGAGGCATAACCACGGTATTCGACATGCCCAACACTATCCCGGCGACAACCACTGTCGAGGCTCTGAGGGATAAGAACGGGCTCGGAGCACGCTCCGCAGCCACTCACTATAAAGCTTTCTTCGGCGCTACGCCGGGCTGTATGGACGAGCTGCGCAAGCTGCGGCCGGGCGAGACTCCGGGCATAAAGATATTCTTGGGCACATCTACCGGTGCCATGCAGTCGCCCGAAGGTAACGAACTCTTCGACGTCCTGCGTTGGTGTGCCGACAACGGTCTGCCGGCCGTCGTACATGCCGAGGACAACGACATAATTGCCGCCAACACGGCCCGGGCGATTGCGCGATACGGCTCTCGCGAGGCGGTGCCTGTCGGCGAGCATCATCGCATACGCTCGGAGGAGGCTTGCCTGCGATCGGCTGCGGCGGCGGTCGAACTCGCTTTGCGATCGGGCGCGCACCTTCATCTCGCCCATGTGAGCACGGCTCGTGAAGCCCGTGAGCTGCTCTCTCCCGGCCCCACAAAAGGAAAACAGATCACGGCCGAGACTACACCCATGTACCTCGACCCCGTGCTGGCCGACGAAGCAAACCGCTGCGGCCTGCACAAGATAAATCCGGCGATAAAAACGCCCGACGATGCCGACGAACTGCGCAAGGCGCTGGCCGACGGAAGAATCGACACCATAGCCACCGACCACGCCCCTCATCTGCTGAAAGAGAAAGAGGGAGGTGCGCTCACGGCCGCTTCGGGAGCCCCATCCGTGCAGTTTGCAGTGCCGGTATTGCTCTCTTATCTGCCTGTCGAACTCATTGTAGCCAAAATGACAGCCGGCGTAGCCGATGTCTTCGGTTACGCCGGTTATGGCAATATCGAGCCGGGAGCTACGGCCGATTTTACTCTTATCTCGCCGTCGGACTCTTACGAAATATCAGCTCCCATGATTCTGAGTCCTTGCGGCTGGAGCCCCTTTGCCGGACGCTCTCTCAAGTATACGGCAAGCGGAATCCTTTCGTCTCTTTCTATTTTTTGAGGAATGTGATATGACCGGGGATATCGCCCGTGGTCACACTCCATTTGTACTTGCCCGTCTTGTCGTAGCTGCTCAGTGAGCCCGACGAGGTATAGTTCTTCGCGTCGGTAATATAGAACTGCTGCGTGTCGGGGTTGACGGCCAGACAGTAGGGAGTCTGAGGCATGTGCGAGCCGGTAAGTACGGCCTGCTGCACTGCGTCGGGATTGGTCGACGGGGTTACCGAGCCATAGCTTGATGTCTTGTTCCACGATTCGTCGTAGGTGTTGCCGTAATAGAATATGCGGTTTTTGGCGAATGTCATGTTCTCTACCACGATATCGAGTTTCTGCACCTTTGTATAGCGGCCGCTCTCGTCCTTGCGGATGCACAGGAGGCACGACCCCTTGTCGGCATAGTTGCCCTTGGAGTTGACCCAGAGCTGGTCGTACTGGTCGAAGAGTATGTGACAAAGGTTTACTTCGGCTGTGATGGTGTAGTCCACCTTCCACTCTTTGGCGTCGATTACCGTGATAGTGTTGTCGAAGATGCCCTTGCTGTAGAGCTGCGAGTTGGCAACATAGAGTTTGCCGTCCTTGACTACGACGCCCTCGGGACAGTAGCCCACGGTAAGCATGCCGTCGACCTGCATCTTGTCCAGGTCTATGCGCACAAGCGTGCCCTTGTCTTCCAGGCCGCCGACAAAGCTTGTCACATACGCATGGTTGCCGTCGAACGCTATCCTGCGCGGCGACGACACATCCACCTTGCCTACGCGCCGTGCGCTGCGTGCCTCCAGCACTTCCACCTTATGGCTGCCGTTGACCACTATATACAGCTTGTCGCCGTATATGCCCATATCGCTGCCCGTGTCGCCAAGCGACATTACCACCTCGGGATTGCGCTCGGCATATATGTTGCGGATATATGTGTGGCGGTCGTAGTCGTAATAGTCGAGTGTGCACTTGTTAGATCCCATATTGCCCTCGTTCAGCACATAGAAACCGGCATAGGAGCCACCCGAACTTGCCGATGTCGCAGGCACCTCCTCTACATCCTGGCCGAGTATTTCGGGCTCGTCTTCCGAGCAGGAAGCTATGGTGGCCGTCATTATGGCCGCCACGAAGATTTTTAGTATTTTCATATGATAGACCTTAAAAAAGAGGGCGCGCCTTTGGCGGTGCGCCCTCTGTATTTATCTGTTTGTCAGATTATTTGTCGAGGTGAGGACCTGCAGCTACAAGTGCTTTGCCGGCTGCGTTGTTCTCGTACTTCTTGAAGTTCTTGATGAAGCGCGATGCGAGGTCTTCGGCCTTGGTGTACCAGTCCTTGGAGTCTGCGTAGGTGTCGCGGGGATCGAGGATCTTGGGATCTACGCCGGGGAGTTCGGTAGGAATCTCGAAGTCGAAGATAGGAAGGGTCTTTGTGGGAGCCTTCAGGATAGCGCCGTCGAGGATAGCGTCGATGATACCGCGAGTGTCACGGATCGAGATACGCTTGCCTGTGCCGTTCCAGCCGGTGTTCACAAGGTAAGCCTTGGCACCTGATTTCTCCATACGCTTAACGAGTTCCTCTGCGTATTTTGTGGGGTGCAGCTCAAGGAAGGCCTGGCCGAAGCATGCCGAGAAGGTCGGGGTCGGCTCTGTGATACCGCGCTCTGTGCCGGCGAGCTTGGCGGTAAAGCCGCTCAGGAAGTAGTACTTGGTCTGCTCGCTGCTCAGGATAGATACGGGAGGAAGTACACCGAAGGCGTCAGCCGACAGGAAGATCACGTTCTTGGCGGCAGGACCGTGGCTGATAGGCTTAACGATGTTCTCGATGTAGTTGATGGGATAGCTTACACGGGTATTCTCGGTTACGCTCTTGTCGGCGAAGTCGATCTTGCCGTTGGCGTCTACGGTTACGTTCTCGAGAAGGGCGCCGCGACGGATAGCGTTGTAGATGTCGGGCTCGCTCTCTTTGTCAAGGTTGATTACCTTGGCATAGCAGCCGCCTTCGAAGTTGAACACACCGTTGTCGTCCCAGCCGTGCTCGTCGTCGCCGATAAGCAGACGTTTCGGGTCGGTCGAAAGGGTGGTCTTGCCGGTGCCTGACAGGCCGAAGAAGATAGCGGTGTTCTCGCCGTTCTTGTCGGTGTTGGCCGAGCAGTGCATCGATGCGATGCCCTGGAGGGGAAGGAAGTAGTTCATCATCGAGAACATACCTTTCTTCATCTCGCCGCCGTACCAGGTGTTGATGATTACCTGCTCACGGGTTGTGATATTGAACACAACGGCGGTCTCGCTGTTGAGGCCGAGTTCCTTGTAGTTTGTAAGTTTTGCCTTCGAAGCGTTGTACACCTTGAAGTCGGGAGTGAAGTTCTCCAGCTCCTCTGCAGTGGGGCGGATAAACATGTTGGTCACGAAGTGTGCCTGCCATGCTACTTCCATGATGAAGCGTACGGCCATGCGTGTGTCCTTGTTGGCGCCGCAGAAGCAGTCTACTACATAAAGTTTCTTGTTACTGAGCTCGCTCAGGGCAAGGGTCTTGCAGGCTTCCCATGCTGCTTCGCTGGCCTGCTTGTTGTCGTTGGGATATTCAGGGGTAGTCCACCATACGGTGTCTTTCGATTTCTCGTCGAGGACAATGAATTTATCCTTGGGCGAACGGCCGGTGTATACGCCGGTCATCACGTCTACGGCGCCAAGCTCGGTTACGACGCCGCGCTCGTAGCCTTCGAGGGTGGGGAGAGTCTCTTGTTCGAAGAGTTCTTCATACGAGGGGTTGTACACTACTTCGGTAGTGGCATCGATGCCGTACTTCTCCAGATCTGCTTTGATCGTTGCGAGACGGGCATTCTTGACTTCTTCAATCTTGCTCATAATAGCTTGATAAATATTGTAGTTATGTGTTATTTCCTATATGTGTCGAGGCACTTGCGTAGGTGCCTTGTTTTACAAGTGCAAAGGTAGTCAAAATTTTTTTATTACACACCAATTAGCGAAAAATTTCTTTATTAATAAACATTAACGAGGCCACACACCTCCTCCAACCGTATATAACCATCTCCCACCCCCAAAAGTTCTCCCCAACACGCATCATCCCCCACCGCGCGAGCGAGGCCCCCTTACCCCGGATTATACCGCCTCCTGTTCGCAGCAAACCGCTTCCCGAACACATTGCGCCTATGATACTCCATATACGCCAGCCTGCCAGGATTGAGAAAGCCCTCGTCGAGCCTGTACCCCGACAGATACGACTGCAGATCCGCGTCCAGCGCCTCCGACGCTATGATCGCACCGTCATCGCCGAAAGTGATATACCCCAAGTCGAACAGCGAATCGAAAGCCTTGTTAAGCAGCAGACCGTTGTTCACATCGAACTGAGCGACATCCCCCTCCTTGCAATGACTGTATGGCTTGATATGCGACGCTATCAATACAGGGTGCGACAGACCGTCCAACATACATTTAGGCACCTCACTCCCGAAATGCAGACACGATTCCTCCTCAAGCTCATATTTATATACTCGCTGGAGGTATGGATCCCTGACCGCACTCTTCTGCGCCGCGTCAGAGAAAAGCCTGTCGGCATCGGTCTTGAAATAGATGCTGCCGTCGTGCACGGCAAGGTCATCGAGCTTGCCTAAGAGATTCTTCAGATGCCCCACCTGATTATACTTACGGCTCACGAATCCCTCTATATCTACCTCGCGGTATTGACGGGAAATATCATCTCTTGTAGCATATTCCTTGCCGAACTCCTCTATGTCGATAGTCATCAGGGTAGCAAGATCCATATCCGAGATACTGCCCACCTCTTCGAGCGACTTGATAAAGAATGTGAGCTGACGGGTCTGAATGTCATTGGTCATGGCATTCAGCAGATTGGCGTATTTGTAGACTATTTTGGAGAGTATGCTCTGTCGGCGGCGGTCGGTAGCCGCATTCAGGAAATCGATAGCCTCCGGCGCATAACCTTTGAGGAACGGACGTATGAAGCCAAGCTTTACAAGCTGATTAAGCCTCTTCCTCTGGCTGGGAAGAGCGTTGACAAGCCGGGCCGCCCGGCACGGCACCTCGGCCTGGAGCGCCATCTGCACGGCATTATACTTCTCGGCGCTATAATCCTCGTCGATATGCGCGTCGATAAAATTAACGACACACGCCAGGGTGTCCCTGAACTTATCGCCGTCGAAATCGGTAAAGGCGGCCGTATAGTTCCAATAATCTTCGTAAGTCTGGTTGACCCTGTTTTTCATCTGAGATGTGTGTCTACAAGAAACAGATATTCGATATCCTTATGTTTTTTCTCTTTGCCCGTAACCCTGTAGGCATAAGGCATTTCGTATATTGTCACATCGTCGGCGAAACGATGCAGCAGCTCAAGCATCTCATCCTTCGACGGTGTGGAGCGGCTATTATAACTCAACATCCAGTAGCGGTACTTGCCGAGACGCGAGAACAGCTCATAGAAACGGTCCTTGATAGTCCTCTTGTCCATGAAATTGTTCTCGAACGGCGGTCTTACCTCGCCATTTATGAAAGTATCTATCATGCCATAGAAACCGTAATAATTGTTCATCGTCCCGGCATAGGGCGGATCCAGATATATCGCGTCCGCGTCGACCTCCGATATGGCGTCGAACACGTCGAGGTTATACGCCTTATGTCCCTCGCCGGTGCTGAATACCGCATCATTGTATTCTTTCAGGTTATCCTCGAAGTGATATCTGAACGATTTATTGTGGTACGAACGTTTCCTGCCATACTTCGCATAGCTCAGATCCTCGTCGCGCAGCTCCACTATCTTCTCCCAGTTGATTGTGAAGCGCGAGTAAGGCATCTTTCGTATCATTGCCCTGCGGATAAGGGCGAAAGCAAGCGACTGCTTGTACGGATTGTCTAATTTTGATATATTGCTGCGGATCAGATCAAGCTCCCGGCACTCATCCGCGAAATAATAACGCTCGGCATAATTATTGTACATGAACCCCTCGAACGGGACACCATCGAATATGGCCTCGACATCTGCAGGGTCCAGGGTCTCGTGCTCGTTTTCTATCAGCGCCTTCGCTATATGATAGTTGATGGTCAATATATCATTCGAAAGCACTCGCAGGCCCATCGACTTCGCCTTGTAGCTTACCGAGCATCCGCCGCTGAAAACGTCGAAAAACGATCCGGCGTCGGCTGGGATGATCGACGCTATCCAATCGACGATTTTCTCCTTGTTGCCTATGTAATTGACCTTAGGATAACTCATTGGAGCATGCGGATTACGGCATTGGCTATAGCCTCGGCCAAGACAGGCGGCACCGAGTTGCCTACCATCTGTTGTTGTTTGATCGTACTGCCAAGGAACTCGAAGCTGTCAGGATATGTCTGTATCGCAGCCAGTTCCCTTACCGTCAGAGCGCGGTTCTGCGAATAGTGGAACACCTTTCGCATATCGCCCGTAATGCAGATCGACGGCTTGCTGCTGTCATATCTGATATACTTACGTATATCGCCCTTTTGCGGACGTATACTCTCGGGTATGTCGTCGCGGCCGCCGCCGTCCTTGACATACCGCATCTTCTCGAGCATCTGTGCCGAATGCTTCATGGCCTTATGGTTCGGTATGTCCGACGTCTCGCCGCTCTTTAAGGGTGGATACTTGTCTATCGCATCCTTTATGGTCAGCTTCGCCGAACTGCTCTTGGTAGGGAAGACTATCTGTGTGCCCACATCTCCCCTCACTCCGATAAAGAGCACGCGATAACGGTTCTGCGGCACGCCATAATCGGCTGCGCACACGATATCGGCCTTGACACGGTAGCCTATTCCCTCGAAATGCCTTATAATCTCTTCCCGGGTCTCGCCATTCAGCCGCGTGTACAGACGGGCCACGTTTTCCATCACGAAACACGTCGGTCTTACAGCCGCGACTATGCGGACAAACTCCTTAAACAGATCGTTTCTGGGATCATCGATAAAATGCCGGCCTATATTGCCTGCCATGCTGAACCCCTGGCAGGGCGGTCCGCCGATAACGGCGTCGACGTGCCTGTTGCCGATAATGTCATGCAGTCGCTCGTCCGACAAATTCCTTATATCTATCTCGAGCAGATTGTGTGTCGGGAAGTTGTGACGATAGGTCCTACAGATAACAGGGTCATATTCAACCGCTAACAGATTGTCGAAGCCTGCATTGTCAAATCCGAGAGAAAAGCCTCCCGAACCGGCAAACAAATCTATATATGTCGGCATGATATGATCGGATAGATATAAGTTTACTTATTAATACATAGCCTTGTGTCGCCACCGGCGCCAAATGCAAAGACAAAGTTAACGCTTTTGATCAGCATGGCCAAATTTTACGCGCGGCAACGGCCTGCCGGGAAACTGAAAAATCAAAAGAATTGCAAAACCCGGGATAAGGCAGCTCCGCCGGTTCTTAATTTTGCAGCGATATATATATCGGCCGGCTGCGGCGCAAGAGCCGCCGGCGGCAAGAAAGCGTTCTTTGACATTCTGGTAAAAACTCAATCCGTCTCGCGATACAGTCTGTCGGGAGGTACCACCTTGGGCACCTCGGGATTATATCGTTCCCCGAGGCTGATGCCGAAGCCGGCGGCGACAAGCTGACGGGCAAGCTCAGGCTTGCCGCGGAAGCCGTGGATAATCCACAGCTGCTCCGGCACAAGAAGCCGGCGAAGCTCGATAATGCGGCCGTAACGGCCTACACAATGTATTATCATGGGCTTGCCGGCATCCTCGGCGATCTGGGCCTGGCGTACAAAAATACGCTCCTGCTCCTCTGCCCCGGCGCCTCTGTGCGCGTCGAGGCCGGCCTCTCCTATAGCTGCCACTCGCGGGTCGGATGCAAGCTCGCGGACATTCTCTATATCCGCTTCACTCGTGCCCTCGCTATGCCACGGATGGATACCGACACTGTACCAGGCCTCGCCCGGCTCGGTGTCGATCGTCTCGCCCGGGTCGAGGTTTGTTATCACTCGCGGCCCACGGACACCGTGGGCATGAATATTGTCGAACCTGCTGAGCATATCTGTCAGGGGACAGGATCGTAACCCGAGCCGCCCCACGGATGACAACGCAATATGCGGCGTACGGCAAGCCACAAACCCTTTATCGGGCCGTGTTTGCGCAGGGCCTCGAGGGCATACTGGCTGCACGTGGGCGTGAAGCGGCAGCTCGGCGGAGTGAAGGGCGATATGCACGACCGGTAGAAAAGAACCGGCAGGCATAGCAGCCACACCGCCGCTGAGCGCAGACTATCGGCAATCCTGTGCATAAAATTTCTGTAAGTCCTCGAGTATGCGGATCATTGAGCGTTGTACGGCGGCATAAGGCGCAAGCCCGTTGGCCACGTATATGAACGCGATATCCACTCGCAGACCCTGAGGAAGAGGATAATCCTGATGTGTAAGCCTGAAAGCCTCGCGTATGCGTCGACGCATAAGAACGCGGTCCACAGCATGACGAAGGCGCTTTTTAGGCACTGATATGAGGAAGGTAAGTGAAGCGTCGGAACGGCGTCGGTCGTTGCGGCGTGCCACTGCACGTACAGGATAGGCTATGCGCGAAAACTCAGCGCCGCCGCTGCCAAAGAGCAGGTCGATGGCAGTAGCGGAGCATAGTTTCTGTTTCTTGTACAGGCCGAAACGCTTCAAGTCCGATTCGATAAAGTGTCCGGAATATTTAATTATTCTCGCTCAGGTACAGGTCGATGGCTGTTGTCATCGACGGTGCCTTGGCGGTAGGCGCCTCTATATCGAGACGGAGGCCGGCATCCTTCACAGCCTGTGCTGTGGCAGGGCCAAGGGCCGCGATACAGATATCGCCCTGTTTGAAATCGGGGAAGTTCTTGAGCAGCGACTCTATACCCTGGGGGCTGAAGAATACGAGCATATCGTAGTCGAAAGCCTCGTCGGGAGCGAAATCATTGCTTACCGTGCGGTACATCGCCGCTGTGGTAACATTGAGCTTGTTGGCCGCCAGAAGTGCCTGGTCGGCGCCGTTGTTGACGTCGCTGACGGCAAGAAGGAAGTTTTCGGTCTTGTGCTTGATCATTGCCGGCAACAGGTCGGCGAGCTTTCCTGTCGGAGATGCGAAGATCTTACGTTTGCGATATACTATATATTTCTGCAGATAGTTGGCGATTGTCTCGCTGGTGCAGAAATATTTGAGTGTCATGGGTATTGTGATTCGCATCTCTTCACAAAGACGGAAGAAATGGTCTACTGCAGTACGCGCGGTAAAGACAATGGCCGTAAAATCTGATACATTAACTTTTTGCTGGCGGAATTCCTTGGCTGAGAGACCTTCCACCTTGATAAACGGACGGAAAACAATCTCAACGTCGTGCTTCTGCGCTATATCAAAGTACGGAGACTTTTCTGTCGATGGTTTCGGTTGTGATACGAGGATCTTCTTGACTTTCACTCTCGGTTCAAAGTTGTGGTTACTGCAAAATACCGCTACCCACTAAATAGTCGACGCCAGCATGGCTGAGAGACGATAGATGATGAGTATCGGTAAAATTTCTAAGGTGCAAAGGTACAAAATAAAATAAAGCAAAGACCAAATTTTTTGATAAAAAATCCTAAAGCCTTTTATCACGAATAGGATCCTTGCTATAAAATAAGCTGATAATGAAATGGCTATCACAGCACTGCACCATTCAGGACGGAACACCAGCAACAGAGCCAATGGTACGAGAGCCAGGCCTAAGAACGACTGCGTGGCGGAGAAACCGCCGAGCCAGCGTTTGCGGCCTTCTGTACCGGCAAAGGTGTAGCCCACAAGCCAGTATGCACAGCGCTGGAAGAGATAATATGCGGCCAGAAGGCCCATAGAGGCTGTCGCGCCGGCGAAAGTCGGCGTGGCCGGCACTCCGTGCATATTATAAAGCACTATGCCTCCGTAGATTATGAATATGAGCGCGAGGAGTATAGCGCCCGGCAAGGGAGCGGTCTGCTGGTCGTCGAACACGTTCGGACGGCGCCGCACGCTCCACAACTCGGCGCGGTAGGCCTTGAGCGCCCGGCCGACGATGCCGGCGTTGAGCGCGGCCACCACTATCACGCCCATAAGCAGGGCGGCCAGTGCTGTGGAGTTCACATAGTTAAGGGCGAGCTCAAGGGGCTCCAGGCCTCGTGTGTCGCCAGGGCTAAGTGTCAATAATATATTGGCGGCTGTGAGCGTCATGTCAGAACTTGGCCCTGATATCAATGTCGCGATGAGGCTTGAGGGCCAACTCTACAGCCTCCGTGACAGACGATGCCACTTTATAAAGCTCGTTGTGGCCGGCAGGTATGAATCCCTGCTGCATGCCTGTAGCAAGCATGGATAGGAGCGGCGCGTAATAGTCGTTGATGTTGAGTATCACGATGTTGCCCTTGTATATGCCGAGCTGTCGCAGATCCAGTATCTCGATAAGCTCGTCGAGGGTGCCCACACCGCCCGGCAGGGCGATGCAGCCATAGGCGAGCTCGGCCATACGTGCCTTGCGCGTGTGCATGTCAGACACGACATCGAGCACGTCCATGCCGTCGTGTTGCCAGCCGCGGTCTACCATAAACTGCGGTATGACACCGTGTGTGCATCCGCCAGCGGCGATAGCCGCATCGGCTACAGCCCCCATAAGGCCGTAGCGTCCGGCGCCCGACACAAGGACGGCGCCATGCCCGGCAAGCTCGCGGCCAAGGCTGCGAGCGGATTCGAGATATATTTCAGGAAGATTTGCCGACGAGCCGCAATATACAGCCACGGCTTTTGTCTGTGATTCTGTCATCGCTTTATTTTTACTTTGCAAAAGTACGAAATAATCGCGAACAATCGCTGCCGTCGGCGGCATATTTGCCGGCTGCATATGGATACGTGGTCCCGTAATATGCTGTCGCCATGCTCTTTGAAGTCACTATTGCATTACATACCTCCGTCCACACGGGCATAAGCCTAATTATTCACATCTATTTAATTATTAGCTTGTTGCACTAAGGTGTGATCGCCAGTGATAAAATCTTGCAGCTGTGAATTAAAGATTGATA
>JAGAUV010000025.1 GCA_017620635.1 Muribaculaceae bacterium
ATGGCCGCTACGTATCCATCCTTATTTCTTATTCGAAAAATATTTTTGGAATCGGTATCATATTTTATATATTTTCTAACAAAGTGAATAGGGCAGTTAACATACTAATACTTAAGTTTGTAGGTCGAATCCTAAATCTTATATCTATGAGTAAATTATACTTATTACCGCTCCTTCTCGCCGGTGCATTAACAGTACAGGCGGCCGAAAGAGAAATTTCAAGTTTTAAAGACGAATACCCAACTCAGGGCAAGTCAGTCAATATAGGCGGCAAGGAGTACTCCTAACCCGACATTTATTATATTCCTGACGGAAACGGCAAGTACAAAGCCGTGCGTCTTACCGTAGCTCCGGTAAATGAAATGTCAGATTTCACACTGCCATACCTTAACCTGGCGACGACAAATTCGATACAGGTCAACTGGAAGACTTCGAAAAAGCCGGCAAAGGCAATTGTATTATACGGTGGAGAAGCAACAAGCGTTTCTTTCGCTCTCAACGCTGCTCCCGGCATCTATGTACTCTATACCGACAACTTCGCTCATAAATTTGTCGTTCGCTAAGCGATAAGATACCTAAAAAAGGCGCGGCCCCCCGGATGTGAGGGCCGCGCCTTTTTTATGTCTTGTCAATATCTTATCAGCGGAGCTGCATTGCTGCCACAGGATTGTCGGTAGTAATGAAGTCGACGCCCATGTCGATGCACTCATTTATGTCGGCCGGCTCATTGACGGTCCATACATTTACCGGCATGCCCTGAGCGTGGAAGCGGCCGATCCAGTCGGGATGCTTGCGGAACTCGCTTATGTGGAAATCGGGGCCGGTGGCTTTCGCTGCCTTCATGCCCTCGGGATCCATGCCGCTCAAATAGTAGCTCGGGCGGCCCGAACGGGCGATAAAACGGTCGAGAGCGTTGCGCGAGAAGGTAATGTAGGTGGTGCGCTCGGTAAGGCCCTTGGCGGCTATCATCTCTATCGCGCGGTCGACGGCAAGATTCTCATGCTCTTTGTTCTTGTGCTCCTTCATCTCGAGCACGAGGTCGATACCGAGCGTCCTGGCGGTATCGAGGAAGGCCTCGAGGCGAGGCATGTGCTCGCCGTTGGCCAGGCGGCAGGTGTCGAGGACGGCGCTAACTGTGGTCTCGAGCACATTGCCGGCATACGACGGATCGTGGTTGACATAAAGCACGCTGTCGGCCGACAGCCACACATCGAACTCGCACGCGTCGGCGCCGATCGAATCGGCCTTGACCAGAGAGCGGATCGAGTTCCTTACCGAGCCGGGCGCCTGGTGGAAACCGCGGTGTGCCACGACAGCCGGACGGGCAAGCACCTCATACACTCGGCTCGAGTATTTGCCGCGAGAGAAGAGAGGCAGCCCGACGGTCATCAGATAGCGGCCCGAGTAGATCTTACTCTCGCCTGTGGAGCCGTCGTAACGGTCGATTTCCTTGACCGAATACTTCAGATCGGGATTGAGGCCCTGCAGCTTCACGTTGGTGGTGCGCTCGGCATAACGAGGATTGATATCGAATGCGAACACCACCGCGCGACGGCCGTCCTTGGCGACATACATCGTGGACGAGTGCTCGCCGTCATAAGGCGACACGAGGCGGTACTGGTCGCCGTCGAGCACGACAGGCTTGATGTGTGCGTAAGTCCTGAGCGACGATTTGGCATAGGCGAGGTCGCTTTCGGTCTGACGGTCGAGGGGCAGGTCGAAGCCGTACTTGCCCATCATGGCCACGTTGGCGCGGAATTTGAGAGGTATGTCGGCGCTCCATGCTGTCACGTGTGCCGCCTGCACCTTGGCAGGGAATACCTGCGACATGCCCCACTGGATGAAGAGACGCTCCACGGGGTTGGTGTTGTCGCTGGGCCACATCTCGGTAAAGTACTTGAGGCCGCTGTAGTCGGCACGGCCGCCGCCGCCCGAGCAGAGCATCATGGGCAGATCGGGATATTTGGCAGCCACGCGATCGAGGATCTTGTAGAGTCCGCGCACATGGTCGACGTACAGTTTGGTCTGGTTCTTGCCCTCGTAGTTGGAGAAGATATTCGTTATCGGGCTGTTGCAGTCCCATTTGAAGTAAGCGATGTCGGGGTACTTGGTCATGAGGCCGTCGACGATATCGAACACAAAATCCTGCACTTTGGGGTTGGCCAGGTCGAGCACGAGCTGATTGCGGAAGTAATATTCGTCGCGGTTGGGCAGTGTTATTACCCAGTCTTTATGCTTTTCGTAGAGTTCCGACTTGGGATTGACCATCTCGGGCTCGATCCAGAGGCCGAATTTGATGTCATTCTTTTTTGCCGCGTCGGTCAGGGCTCCGATTCCGTCGGGGAGCTTGTCGGCAGTCTCCTGCCAGTCGCCCAGGCCCTGCGTGTCGCTGTGACGGGGGTATTTGTTGCCGAACCAACCGTCGTCGAGCAGGAACATGTCCACGCCTAAATCCTTGGCTTTTGCGATCAGCTCGGTAAGGCTCTTCTGATCGAAGTCGAACTGTGTGGCCTCCCAGTTGTTGTAGATCGTCATGCGGTCGCCCATACCGTCCTTGACCTGATATCTGCGCGCCCAGTCGTGGAGGTTACGGCTCGCCTTGCCTGTGCCGCTGTCGCTGAGCGTGAAGATAAACTCGGGAGTGACAAAACTCTCGCCCTTGGCAAGAGGATATGCCGAGAAGTAGGGGTTGATGCCGCTGATCACGCGCAGACGGCCGTACTGGTCCATGTCGAAGGTGAAGCGGAAGTTGCCGAGCCATCCGAGGGTGCCGGTCAGCACATTGCCTGTGGTCTCGGTAGCAGGCTCGCCGAGCGACACCTGGAAGAAAGGCGATGTCTGCATCGTGGCGCGCGAGCCGAGCTTGGTGTCGAGCACCTTCTTGCCGAAATGGAGCTGCTGCGTGAGCTGATGAGCCTCGTCGGCCCACTCGCCGGTGTATTGTGTCAGATAATATTCGGGCGCGTCGAGGTGGAGCATCGCCGAGGCATATTTCTCGAGCTCGACAGGCGTTTTCTCATTGTTCGTTATCTCTGTCCATGTCTTGAACACGTTCTCGGGGCCATATGCGGCGATATTGAGCGTTACCTCGTCGCCATAGACGGGATCGGCAAGTACGATAGCTGTACGGGCGGCGCTGTCGATGCTGTCGGTGCTGTGACTTTTATATTTAAGGAGTGTTGATGAATTGCCGTCGGCACGGTTGATATGGAGCGCCGGCTCAAAATAGTCTTCCATGCCATGGGTAAGATAAGCCTCATTACCCAACGGCAGAGCACGATAATCGATGTAGCCTGCGAGTCGCGGACCGAGATACGACTGATATAGACGGCCATTATCGGCGACCTTATAAACAAGAGCATTATCGACGGTTTCGATCACTATCATCTCGCCGTTTGCACTGGCTCCGAGGGCTGTACCGGCAAGCACCGCCGCAAGGAGGGATTTCAGAATTCTCATTATGATTAGATTAAGGATTTTTATTTTTGTGCAAAGTTACGATATTTTAGTGCGCATTACAAGCCCGAAAAACAATTATTCTGAATTTTATTGCCTATACACTTGGTCACTTTACAAATAGTTCGTATTTTTGCGATCTCTCGTTCAAGTAGACAAATTTTTAACTATTTTATAAACCTTTCATGTCCTATATGAAAAAATTCTACATCAAATCGCTAATGGCCTTTATGGCTCTGATGCTTGTCGGCATATTCAATGTCGCCGCACAAGAGACCTGGAGCTATGACTGGCCTACAGCAGCATCTAAAGACAAAAATGCCGGATTTTACAATTTCTCCGACCAGACTCTTACTACTCAATCGAGAGTTTTCAATGGAAAAGAATGGACAATCAACGTTCCGGCAGGCACTTATCTTGCTTTTACAACGTCAAACAAACAGAATGTAGGCAAAAGCCCCAACATTCCCGAGCAATTTACCCTTGTGAGCAAAGACTTCGAGGGCGTTATCAAGCAAGTAAAAGTAAAAGCCCGTCACACTCATAAAGATGCTGCAGTAGCCGTCAATGTCGGCGGCACCGATATGGTGGTCTTGGGCACAAGTGACACAAAGGCCTCAACCACTGCATCGACCGCAACAAAGGCAGTGGAGCATACATTCGTAGCTCCAGCCGGAGATCTGATGGGTGATATCACTCTCACTTTTACAACAGGCGAAAGCACTGCAACCTATTATATCATTTATCTTGAGGTTGTAACAGAAGAGATCGCTACTTCTGTAGCCGATCCTGTCATCACACCTGCTACCGGCATCTACGACGAGGCTCAGACGGTAACAATTTCGGCAGAAGAAGGCGCTGAGATTTATTACACCCTCGATGAAAGCGATCCTCGCAACGAAGGCAATGCCGCAGCCGTGAAGTATACCGAGCCTTTCACTCTCGATAAGACAGCTACCATTACCGCCGCCGCTCGCAACAACGGCGAATGGAGCCGTCGCGCCAAAGCGACTATCGGCATCCGTCAGCCGGCCGGCATCAGCTTCCCGGAAAAGGAATTCACTATCTTCTTCCCCGACGACAGCGACGGATTGAAGCTCAACAACCCCAACAAGGTAAAAGTAAAATATAGCTCAAGCAATGCGCAAGGCGTAGCTGCTGTAGCTTCTTCAAGCGGTGTGATCTGGGCTATGGGTGTCGGCGACTGCGTGATCACAGCTACTTTCGACGGCGACGACAACTATCTGCCGGCAAGCTGCTCGTACGAACTCCATGTATTAGAAAAAGAACCTCTCGCAGCTCCGACTATCTCGCCCGACGGCGGCGATTTCAACAAGGCTGTTGAAGTGACCATTACCGGCCCGGCCGATGAACGCCTCGAAGGCTTCAACTATATGATCAGCGACAAGGAGCCCGAACTCGACGAGTACGGCGCAATGCCGGCATCGTGCCAGTCGGCCGAAGGCACATCGTTCGCTCTTACTCTTGATGAGCCCTGCACCCTGTGGGTACAGGCCAAAGGCCACCTTCTCTGGAGCCCGATGGTAAAGGCTACATTCAATATCGTTCTCCCCGTAGAGGCCGCCTTCAGCGCACAGGAGTGCACCCCGACAGCATGGTCGTGCAATTTCGACAGCGAGGAAGAACTCGCCGGCTGGACACAGTCGTCGGGCGCCCAGTGG
>JAGAUV010000026.1 GCA_017620635.1 Muribaculaceae bacterium
ACTCGGTACATTCGGCCGCTACGGCGTATTGTCGTTCAACGGCAACAAGATGATAACCACCTCCGGCGGCGGCGCATTGATCTGCCCTGATGCCGAATCCGCACGCGAGATACTCTGGTATGCCACCCAGGCACGCGAATCGTATCCCTACTACCAGCACGAAGCCATAGGCTACAACTACCGCATGAGCAATATCTGTGCCGGCATCGGCCGCGGACAGATGACCATTGTCGACGAGCACATAGCACACCACCGCCACATACAGACCCTGTATGAAGAACTGCTTTCCGGAGTCGACGGAATAACCATGCACAAGGCACCTGGCAAAGACTTTGATTCCAATTACTGGCTATGCACGGCGACACTTGCTCCCGGCCTACGCATAAAAGGTCAGGAGAACGCATACCGTCAGGTTATCACAGGCGCAGTCGGCGGCGCTGCCGGCGTTACCCATGCGACAGAGACTGCGACAACTGACTGTCAGCCCAATGCCAATGTCGAGGCACTCCGCATGGCACTCGACACCGCTGGCATTGAGTCACGGCCTCTCTGGAAACCGATGCACAAGCAGCCGGTATATCGCAATTCCCCGGCCTATACCAACGGCGTGAGCGAAAGCCTCTTCTCCACCGGCATCTGCCTGCCCTCCGGCCCATGGGTTACCGACGACGATGTCCGTTACATCGTGGATAGTATCAAAGCATCCATCGAGGTATGAAAATTTTAGTTACAGGTGCTGCCGGATTTATTGGTAGTGCTGTTTGTCAGAGATTATTGGATGATGGTAATACTGTTGTCGGTCTTGATAATATAAACGATTATTATGATCCGGAGCTGAAATATGGGCGTTTGAAGGGGCTCGGTATTTCAAAAGATGATGTGGCATGGTATAAGCTCGCTAAAAGTTCTTCATATGAAAATTTTAGTTTCATCCGTATGAATCTTGAGGACAAGCAGGCGATGCAGATGCTTTTTGCGAACGGGGGCTTTGAGCTTGTTATTAATCTTGGAGCCCAGGCAGGCGTGAGATATTCGATAACTAATCCACAGGTCTACATCGAGAGCAACATCGATGGTTTTATTAATGTCCTTGAAGGTTGTCGTCATAATAATGTAAAACATCTTGTCTACGCTTCATCGTCAAGTGTTTATGGACTGAACGGGAAAGTGCCATTTTCAGAACATGACGGTATTGCGCATCCTGTAAGTCTATATGCCGCGACCAAGAAAAGTAATGAGTTGATGGCTCATGCGTATTCGAAATTATATGGCTTGCCAACAACCGGACTCCGTTTCTTTACAGTGTATGGTCCGTGGGGACGTCCGGATATGTCTCCCTTCCTTTTTATTGATGCAATTCTGCACGACCGTCCCATCAAAGTATTCAATAACGGAGATATGCTTCGCGATTTTACCTACATTGATGATATTGTCGAAGGTGTTGTCCGTATAGCAGATGTTATCCCTGTGGGTAATGCTAATTGGGATGAAACCAATCCTGATCCGGCAACATCTCCGGCTCCTTATCGGGTTTATAACATCGGTAACCAGCATCCTACAAAATTGATGGATTATATAAAGTGTATTGAAAAGGCGACGGGACGAGAGGCCGTGAAAGAATTTCTTCCGATGCAGCCGGGAGATGTATATCAGACTTATGCCGATTCATCTGCTCTTGGCGAGGCAACAGGATTTAAACCGGGTACTCCGTTGCAGTCTGGTATCGATCGTACTGTTGACTGGTTTCGACAATATTATAATATATGAGGATGAAAGAGAAATACAATATAGCAGTTGCCGGTACAGGATATGTGGGCCTAAGTATAGCCACATTGCTTGCTCAGCACAATCATGTGACAGCAGTCGATGTAGTTCCGGAAAAGGTTGATGCAATCAATAGTAGAAAATCTCCTATTCATGATGAGTATATCGAAAAGTATCTTGCAGAAAAAAAATTAGACCTTACTGCTACACTTGATGGTGTTGCGGCATATAAGGATGCCGATTTTGTTGTCATTGCAGCTCCGACAAATTACGATCCGGTCAAGAACTTTTTTGATACTCATTGTATTGAAGATGTTATAGATCTCGTATTGAGTGTAAATCCTGATGCGGTAATGGTAATCAAATCTACTATTCCTGTCGGATATTGCAGAAGTCTCTATGCTAAATATGCACGAAAGGGAGTCAAGCAATTTAATCTGTTGTTTTTCCCTGAATTCCTGCGAGAGAGTAAGGCGCTGTATGACAACCTTTATCCATCCCGTATTATTGCCGGTGTCCCCAAAATTATTGACAGGCCCGGTTTTAAAGACGAGAATAATCTGATAAACGTCGTTACGGATATTGAAAAGCTCAGCGATGCGGCCCATGCCTTTGTTGGTCTACTTCAAAGAGGTGCAATAAAAGAAGATATACCGGTCCTTTATATGGGTACGAAGGAAGCTGAGGCTGTAAAATTATTTGCCAATACTTATCTTGCTCTTAGGGTCAGCTATTTTAACGAACTTGATACCTATGCGGAGGTCAAGGGCTTGGATTCGTTGTCTATAATAGAGGGGGTCGGTCTGGATCCACGTATCGGTAATCACTATAACAATCCGTCTTTTGGTTATGGCGGATACTGCTTGCCTAAGGACACCAAGCAGCTTCTTGCAAATTATGCTGAAGTACCTCAGAATATGATGACAGCAATAGTGGAAAGCAATCGTACTCGCAAAGACTTTATTGCTGATCAAGTGCTTAATATGGCAGGATATTACACAGCCAATAGTCAGTATAATGCCAAGGCTGAGGCTCCTTGTGTAGTCGGGGTATATCGTCTTACTATGAAATCCAACTCTGATAACTTCCGTCAGTCTTCTATACAGGGAGTTATGAAACGCATCAAGGCAAAAGGGGCTCAGGTTATCATCTATGAACCTACGCTTGACGACGGAACAACATTCTTCGGAAGTCTTGTCGTTAACGACCTCGAAAAATTCAAGGAAATGTCGCATGCGATCATCGCAAATCGTTACGACACTTGCCTGGACGATGTAGACTCAAAAGTATATACAAGAGATATATTCAGGAGGGATTAAGCAGAGATCGCTTCTTATAGGCATAAAAAAGACCGGCGGCAACAAATGATGCCATCGGTCTTTTTGCTTCCTGCAGGATACATCTCAATCGTTGTCGAACATTGATGACACTCGGCAAGGAGACGCTATTGTTTCCGCTTCGACAGTAGAGTGGCTTACTCCAAATTTTTTTGCCTCTTGTTTGATCTGTGTTATTATCTGGTCGAGTCGTGACGTGTCATTTATAACGGCATGTACTGTCATTGCGTTTTCTACAGTCGACAGCGGCCAGACATGCAGATGGTGTATGGATTCTACTCCGTCTACATTGACCAATGCTTTTTCAAGCCCCGGCATATCTACGGTATCCGGGACTATATCTATCGACATACGTATGCTTTCTATCAATAATTTTCTCATAGACCAGGCAATGATCAGAGCTATTACAAAACCGATGATCGGATCGATAATATACCAGTCAGTAAAATGAATGATGATACCACCGGCAACGACGCCAATCGAGACCATCGTATCAGCGGCCATGTGTAGGGTCGCTGATTTTATGTTGATATCATGACCTTTATTCCTCATGAATAGCCATGTCGTTACGCCATTTACGATAACGCCGGCAGCTGCAACCCACGCTATGGCATCGCCGTCTACAGCTACAGGATGGATAAGTTTCTGTATTGATTCCATGATGATAGCGCCGACTGCAATGCAAAGTAACAGTGCATTTATAAACGATGCTTGTATGGTAAATTTTTTGTAACCATAAGTGTGCCTTTCATCCGGCTTGTGTGACATTAGGCGGAATGCGACTAATGAGATTATTAATGCAGCTATGTCCGACAGATTGTGCCCGGCATCCGATAATAGTCCCATCGAGTGGTATATTAATCCAAAAACAGCCTCAATCACAACATATGCGGTATTGAGCGCAATGCCTGCTATAAAGGCTATATTCAGTGCTTTTGCATCATGTGTTTCCTGATGTGTATGACCGTTAGATGTCATTTTTATGTTTTGTTTGTTATATTAGTAGTGTAACGTTTATAACTGCTTAATGTTGTGCCGGTATGTTAAAGTTTTATTAAACTTGGCATATTCATGTTCCGATTACGCAGGATATGTATAATTTTGTTCTATGATGACAAAAAAGAAGATACTTGTCGTTGACGACGAAGAGGCTCTGTGTGAGGGCCTTGCCTTTAATCTCGAGGCTGAGGGATATCTTGTTACTACAGTATACAGTGCAGAGGAGGCACTTGCCTGTAATCTGGCGGAATATGATCTTGTATTACTTGATATAATGATGGGGGATATATCAGGTACCAGTCTTGCCAGAATAATGAAGTCAAATCCGGCAACAGCATCAGTCCCTATTATATTTTGTACAGCAAAAGATTCGGAGGATGATATGATTGCAGGGCTTGATCTCGGTGCGGATGACTACATAACCAAGCCATATTCACTGAAAGCGGTGCTTGCTCGGGTACGGATGGTCTTGCGTAGGACTAACCCCAATCGGTTGTTGTCGGAAAAAGGATCTGACCTTATAGCTTATAAAGGATTGGTCTTGTCGGAAGCCAACAGAGCATGTTATGTTGATGGTACAGAAATAAAGATGCCCAAAAAGGAGTTCGAGATTCTTCTTAAACTGATATCCAACCGGGGACAGATCTTTTCGCGTTCCGAGCTTCTCCATGACATATGGCCCGAAGAAGTCATCGTGCTTGATAGAGTTGTCGATGTGAATATAACTCGTATACGGCAAAAGATAGGCCAATACGCAAAGAATATAGTTACCCGATCCGGTTATGGCTATGGTTTCTTCGAATAGAATATCTTATTCTCAGCGTTTGTTTGCATGGATGCTGGGCTATTCATTGCTTCTTGTTGGCTGCTTTGTCGCTTTTCAGTATCATCGTGAAAAGGAATTTAAGGCAGAGTTGATCAATGCTCGCTTGCAATTGATAAACACATACATTATTGACGAGATTGACGAAGGCATCAATGTGTCGGATATTGATCTTGCCCAGTTTAAATCGTTTGATAATCTTAGAGTCAGTGTTATATCTGTCGATGGGCATGTAGTGTATGACAATACACTTGACTCTTTGCCAGAATCCAGTCATCTCGACCGTGTAGAGATGCGTCAGGCATTGAAGCACGATACGGGCTTTGCAGTACGCAGGCATAGTGAAAGTACCGGCGACAATTATTTCTATTCTGCTAAAAACAGCGGTAAAGGCTATATCGCGCGTACGGCTGTCCCTTATTCTGTTTCTCTGATCAGTTTATTGCAGGCTGATTTCGGTTTCTTATGGGGCATGGGCCTGATAGCCTTGAGCATGTGCATTCTTGCCTATTATGCCACTCGACGTATCGGCTTGCATATCAAGAGGCTCAAGGAGTTCTCGGAGAATGTCGAGAATGGCGTGAGAATCTCAGACGTACAGCCATTTACAAATGATGAACTCGGCGAAATATCGAATCATATTGTAAGACTATACGCCAGACTTCAGCAGGCTATTGCCGATAGGGATAGTGAGCATCAGACTGCGATGTTCGAGCAGCTTGAAAAAGAACGAATCAAGAAACAACTTACAAATAACATTAATCACGAGCTCAAAACCCCTATTGCCTCGATTCGTATATGTGTCGAGACTTTGCTTACCCATAAAAATTTAAGCGTGGAGAAGCAGGATCTCTTCTTGCAGAGATGTCTGACCAACATCGATCGGTTGCAACGTCTTCTGACCGATGTGTCTATATTGACAAGAATGGACGACGGGAGTGCCATGATAGTAAAAGAACCACTGAATCTTACAGATATTATAAATGATGTTGTAGAAGACCGTCGCATTTTTGCCTCCACAAAAGGTATTACTATCGATAACGGTATTACAGATCCGATATTCATGTCGGGGAACTCAACCTTATTGGAGGCTGTATTCAACAATTTGATAGACAATGCGATTATTTATAGTGAAGGTACGTCTGTCCGATTGTCTTTGATAGGCGACTATAGCGATAAAGTTGTGATATCTCTTTCCGATAATGGTGTCGGAGTACCCAAAGAGCATTTGTTGAGAATATTTGAGCGTTTTTATCGTATTGACAAGGGCCGTTCGCGAGCCGCAGGTGGCACAGGGCTCGGCTTGTCTATTGTAAAGAATGCGGTAATATTGCATGGCGGTAGTATTACAGCCCGTAATTTTGTATCAGGAGGGCTTTGTTTTGAAATAACATTGCCGAATGGTGCCTGAGTCATTGTCCGGTACTATTTAATATAAGATTAAAGACTTTGAAACATTAATGAAATGTTTTCTATGTTACTTTGTATCGTAAAATAGTAACATAGATAATAATGGAGATTCTGTTTCTTTGTATAATAATCTTTTTGTTCTTGTTGGCCATATTCGATTTATCGGTTGGGGTAAGTAACGATGCTGTCAATTTTCTAAATTCTGCAATAGGGTCGAAGGCTGCGTCATTCAAGCGAGTACTGATTGTTGCTTCTATCGGTGTCTTTATTGGTGCGGCTATGAGTAATGGAATGATGGATATTGCCCGACATGGTATATTCCGTCCTGAGCATTTCTCGTTTTATGACCTCATATGCATCTTTATGGCAGTGATGGTAACAGATATCATTTTGCTTGATATCTTCAACTCGCTTGGTATGCCGACCTCTACAACGGTATCGATGGTTTTCGAGCTCCTTGGCGCTACATTTGTTGTCGCTTTGATCAAGATGACCGGGGGAATCGATCTCGGTTTCAATGACTTGCTTAATACCGAGAAAGCCTTGTCTGTAATCCTTGGTATATTCCTTTCGGTCGCTATCGCTTTCTTTTTCGGTACAGTCGTGCAGTTCATATCCCGAATGATTTTCTCATTCAACTATAAAAGCAGACTGAAATGGAAAATCGGAATCTTCGGCGGAATATGTGCTACGGCGATAGTATATTTCTTACTGATAAAGGGAGCCAAGGATCTAACATTTATGACACCGGATGTGAAAGCGTTGATAAATAGTAATACCGGCCTCGTCATCGTGTCTTGTTTCGTCTTTTTTACGGTCCTTATGCAGCTGCTTTATATTTGCAAGGTTAATGTCTTGAAGGTCATTGTGCTGATGGGCACTTTTTCGCTTGCGATGGCATTCGCCGGCAACGACCTCGTAAATTTTATCGGAGTGCCGCTTAGTGGCCTCGCTTCTTATCAGGATTATATAGCCAACGGCTCCGGTAATGCCCACGGATTCCTTATGGATTCGCTTAACGGTCCGGCCAATACTCCGGTCTATTTTCTTATTGGCGCAGGTGTCATAATGGTTGTGTCGTTGGCAACGTCAAAGAAAGCGAGGAATGTCACAAAGACTGAGATTGGTCTCGGTAGCCAGATGTCCGGAGATGAAATATTCGGTTCATCTCGCATTGCTCGTAGGCTTGTTCGTTGGAGTATCTCTTTCCTGGCTTTGATCCGACGTATAATGCCTCTGCGTGTGCGCAGATGGTTTAATCGCAGATTCAACGTCGATGAGACTGTTATGGATCAGGGGGCCGCTTTTGATCTCATCCGTGGCTCGGTAAATCTGGTGCTTGCCGGTGCCCTCATTGCCCTCGGCACATCATTAAAACTTCCGCTCTCTACTACATTTGTGACATTCATGGTCGCCATGGGAACTTCTCTTGCCGATCGTGCATGGGGACGCGAAAGCGCGGTGTTTCGTATAACCGGTGTGATATCTGTTATTGGCGGTTGGTTTATTACGGCCGGCGCGGCTTTCATTGGAGCCGGTTTGATTGTCGCTGCTATGCACTATGGCGGACATTGGGTAATGCTTTTGTTGGCGGCTCTTACAATATTCATTATTATACGAAGCAATATCATATTCAAAAAGAAAGTGGAGAGCGACAACGGCGATGCTTTGTTCCAGGCCATCGTTACATCCCGTGACAAGCATCAGACATGGCCTTTGCTTATGATGTATATTACTGAACAGCAGCAGAAGTTTATGGCATATGCGGCTGAGAAATACCGTGATATAACCTCTGCCTTCATAAACGAAAACGCAGGAGTTCTCGGACGTGCGGATTCAAGCCTTGCAAAACATAAGATTACTCTGAAGAATGCTCGCCGCAAGGAGACTCTTTGCCTTCGTCATCTTACTCGTGAAATGGCAATAGAGAAAAGTGCTTGGTTCTATTTGAGCAATAATTGTTGCATGGGTATTCTGTATAATCTACGTCGTATTAATGAGGTATGTAAAGATCATGTCGATAATAATTTCTTGCCGTTGCCTAAGTGTTATATTGCAGAATACGAACTCATCCGTACCGAAATTTCTTCATTGTTCAACGACACGCTCGAGATAATGCAGACCGGAAATACGGAAGCTATAGCAATACTTCGTCGGCATTGCGATGAGATCAAGGACAAAATTTCGGACACATATCATCATGCTCACGACCAGTTGCGCGACGGAGATACTTCTGTTGTGGCAGTCTTGTATGTATATGTAAATATGCTTCAAGAAACACAGGAAATGGTCTCCTTGCTACGTAAATATTTGCGCGCCTTCGCCAAACTGCGTGATTCCGAGTACAGCACACGCAGAGTCAGAGATTGACATGCTGCTTAGGCATAAGGATGTTCATGCAATAGTTACAGTGTCTGTAGGTATATCATGTTTTATGCTTGGATTTTACCCATAGGTAAGCTGAAAGTACTGTGAATGTTATTAGGATTATAGTCATTTCGTGCATATATTCCATTGGTTCGATCCATATCTCTTTGAATATGTTTATACGCCCCATTATCTCGACTGGGGTCCAGAACAAGATGACTGTAGCTATTGCCATCCTTATGTTTGCCCCCCGGGACGATAGCCTTAATTGTTTGGCGAATACAAAGAACGAGCCGGTGAGACATATGGCTCCTATGATGATAGTGACAGGATGGCGATCGCCAAGAAAATTATCGTCATAGCAGAACATTAGCAACAGGTAGCTTCCCCACATTATCATTACCAGTTCCATGAATGTCACTATTGATACATGTCGGGTAATGGTGCTCGTGACTATCTGTGCCCTGTGTTTACCGAACAGGCGTTGTTGCCACCAGTTGATGAAGTTGCAGCCTGTCCTGGAGCAGAATATATACAATACCATGATCATAATCCAGAATCCGAACGAAGCAGGTATGATAAGATATTCCGGACGTGTTATTATCTCGCCAGTCTGTGGATCTATAAGTGGCTGAGTGCCGAATCGGTTCGCATAATACATAAACAGAAACTCTACCCAACCTGTCCAGAATAACATTCCTCCGAACAATCCGTACAAGGTCTGGCGTGTATCTCCTTTTACAAATACACCGATGATTACAATTGCAAGTCCGATAGCGCCCATTGCAAACGCTGAATAGTGGAGTGACGTCGCGCTCATCATATGTTCCATCAGTATCATTAGAGCATGCCCGAGTGGCATCATGAGAAGTACGAGTATAAATGAAGCTATTGCTTTGCCCCAATGCTTTTTGTCATTTTGGATGTGTTTCATCATGTTCCATGTTTTGTAAATAGTTCTTCGACATCTATCGAAAGACCGATCGACCAGTTTCGCCCTGTTGTATGCGCTGAATTCCAATAATATACGTCAGGACGATAATTTAGTATATTGTCTATTGCAAGATTTATGTTGACTCCTTGCCATATTCGGTTTTGTATAGTAAGTTTCCATATCGAATAGGCATTATCGGTATCATGTTTGCTGTCCGGCCTAGACATGTATCTGCCCGAAAGAGCTGCATATATGCCGTAATTATGTTTGATCTGCCTGTCATAGTCAATCCGCCATGTAGCTGAATGTGGGCGTGACTGTGAGAATTGGGAATCTATGATGTTTCCTGATCTATGCAGGTAATTGTAACTTATAGATGCGCCTAATCCGCAACATAGGGTATAACGTGCGTTTATATCTATGCCGAAAACCCTTACTCCTCGCTCATTTGTGTAAATGGCACCCGGATACTCAGTCGTTTCAGAAGTGTAATCTGTCGTGGTAATGCGGCTGTCATAATAATTGTAGAAACCTGCCAGGTTGATGCTGTAGCTTCCTGCCGGTAAAAATCTGCGTATCTGTCCGTTTCTCTCAAATGCAATGTTGAGATTATGGCTTCGTTCTGGTTTTAGGTCGGGGTTCCCGTATATCATTTGAATACCGGCCATATCAAAGCACATATACATTTCTTTGAGCGTGGGGGCTCGGAACCCTCCTGCATATGATGCTCTTATCGACATCGGTTTAAGTTTTAGCAGAGCGGCAAACCTTGTGGTAAGTGCATTCATGTCTGACGCTAAAAAGAAATCATCTCGTACACCTAAAACTACATCTAACCATGATAATGGTTCCCATTCGAACTGAATGAAAGCATCTATATTGGTTTGTGAATGTGTCTTGTCGTCTGCAAATTGATATGTCGCGAGGTAATCGTGCATATAGTCGGCGCCTGCTGTTATGGTAGTCATTTCCCCTGTATTTGAATACAGAGCATGTACAATGTGTTGTCGGTTGCTGTAGTCATGATCGTGTGTTCTTTTTCCTGAAATGAATCGTGATTTGTCGTATTGGTCATAGCCGTATGAAAACTCCAGATTTTGAGTGTTGGCTAATTGACGGGTCCCACGTAGACCTCCGTTATAGTCATTATAGCGGTCTTCATAATTTACTCGCTTGCTTGTTCTGTCGAAATAAGCACCACTGGCTGTTAATCGTAATTTGTCTGTGGCCCGGAATGTAAGACGCTCTTTTATATTTAGGACTCTGCCGCCGAAAATTTCGTGGATCGTCGATTCTGTGTCAAAGTCATCTGTAAGTTTTATTGTTTCGCTGGTAGAGTACTGTATCGATGTATTTGAGTTCCATTTGGATCGGTTGAAATTCATGTTTATCCCGTCTCGCCATCCCTTGCCTGAAGAGTTAAAGCGAGAGCTGAGGTTAAGGTTCCACGGGGCAGTCGTATCTTTTGTTATGAGATTTATGACACCCCCGACGGCATTTGCTCCGTAAACCGATGATGCTGCTCCTTTCACAATTTCCACTCTCCCTACGTTTCCAAGGTTTAGACGTGAATAGTCTACATTGTCCATAGTTTCTCCGGCGAGTCTCTCGCCGTCTACAAGAAATAGAATCGCATTTCCGCCAAAGCCATTCATATTCAATGAGGTTTCTTGGCTCATTGCATATCCGAACTCTAATCCGGGTAATTCTTGTGTGAGAAGGTCTTGAATGTCAGTCGCATCCGTCTTCTTTATATCTTTCTCGCTGATAAGTCTGGTCGCAATTGGTACATCTTTCAGTATCTTGGGTGTCCGTGTCGCAGTGACTACTACCTCGTTCAGTGCTTCGTTTGAGCTCGAGTAATTTACGGAGTCGGCAGCAGTCCCCTTGCCGGCAACAGTGTCGGCAAGGGCTGCCAGTGGGATTTGAAGTATGCATATTGTAAGTAATATTAATCTTGTCATTATGTCGGTCATAATATTACTTCCCTGTTGATATGAATTTGCAGGTCATAGGCATCGGCATTGCTCCGATATGAAGGACAAATTCTAATGTCAGTATACCTTCGGCCATATCTCCTTGCAGAGTTCCGGAGTAAGCTTGTCCGGCGTCATTTGTTCCGCTGAATTTGGTTGTTGCTATTTTATATATTCCGTCGTTTCCACTGACTTCGACTGCCGCTATATCGAAGGAGGATAGTGTATTGTGTCCGTTTCCGCCGAATGAAGGTATGGTAACGACTATCGTAGCATCATCTGTTGCCTTGAGTTTCACGCTTAGATTCTCATATTTGAGTTCAGTGTTGAGTACGCTGCAAGTGATGTCTCCCACATACGTTCCGGCTATCTGTTTTGCAGCAGGGAGTGATGGTTCATCATCTTTATTTGAGCACGAGCTTAGTGTTCCGGCCACTGCCAGACAAAGAGTCATTAAGGTAATGATTAATTTGAATTGTTTCATTGCTGTTTTTGTTTGGTTTGTTTTTACGTTGCAAAATTAGACATGTGATATCGGGGCGACAATACCTTGATTTGACGGTCTTGCTATAGCCCAGATAGGCCGTACTGATGTCAGATAAGCATATATACCTTTCGCAAATAACTAATTTTAGGTATTGTAGGCTTCGTTATATTGAAGTAATTTTGCATGGGTAATAATGTACTTGACAGATCATGATCGACAAACAGCGAGGCTATCTGCCGTCAAATAATATGAGAGAGCTTATAAGAGACAATGCAATGCTATTGCCTGCTATAAGCCGTTTTGATATCGCCTTTGGCTTCGGCGACAACTCAATAGATAAGATATGTCGTGATAATGGCGTGGATACCGGCACGTTTATCAGTGTATGCAATCTTCTTAGCGGATATGCTTATACCCATTGCCATGTATCGCTTCCGTCACTTATGGCATATCTTAAACATGCTCATACTTCTTTTCTGGATATTACCTTACCCAAGATCAGACATCATCTTATTGAGGCAATTAATTATTCGGAGACAAACGAGGCAGCCTTACTGCTCATCAGGTTCTATGACGATTATGTGATAGAAGTCAAACGGCACATGGATTATGAGAACGATGTCATCTTCGCTTATGTGGAGCGCTTGTTGAATAATGAGGTTGATGAAGATTTTGCTATAAAGGAATTTTCGGTCAATCATCAGTCTATGACTGAAAAGTTAAAAGAGATAAAGGATATATTTATCTACCACTATAAGCAAAAGGATAATGCCAGGTTGAGTGCTGCGTTATTCGATATTATAATATGTGAGAGAGACATGATGTCTCATTTCGAGGTCGAGAACAATTTGTTTGTACCTGCCGTAAGTACATTGGAGAACAATCTGCGTACAATCCTTTCCACAGAAATTGTTGACAAGGACGATATAATCGAAACTGGAGATGGAATGCTTAATTCCTTAAGTAAAAGAGAGAAAGACATAATTCGTAATATAGCGCAGGGCAAATCTAACAAAGAGATAGCCGATGAACTTTGTATATCTGTCTATACGGTTGCCACACATCGGCGTAACATTTGTTCGAAATTGGACATCCATTCTCCTGCCGGTCTCACTATTTTTGCCATCATCAATCATCTTGTAGATATTAATGACGTTCGGCCGATGTGACTTCATGATAGATCGCATTTGGCTGTGTGCTTGAATGTAATTAACATTTTTTACATTCTTGTTTTTTATTGTCAGTGAGTAGGTTGAGATTACATTAAAAAATTTATAACTTTGCATATGGAATTGAAAATACGACATAGGCGTTTACACGCATTCTACACCAGCAAAGTACTTAATGCTATTATGATAGTGATTGTTGCGAGCCTCTTCCTTATGGCATATATGGATTCCTTGCTTCTGCCACTGATTTGTGCCTCGCTTGCCTTCAGTTTCTTTATCGGATATTCTCTTTGGCTATGGTTATGTAAACCCAAGAAAATTGTCGTCAATACATGCTTGTCCGATATCAGCTTTTGCATGACGATATACTATCTTTTTGTTACCGGCCTTAATGCGACTGGCCAATGGTGGTATATCGTGCCTATAGTCATTTCAGTCATAGTATTGTGTATTTCCTTTACTGCTTATAAAGACGAATCCTTTGAGATTTGATAGATATCATATTATTAGTTTAATTAGCAACATGGAAAAGGTTTATAAGTCATTGGTCGCCGGATGGTATAAATGTACATGCGTAGTTATGCTTGTTGCATTCCTTGCGTCATTGTATTTATGCTATAAATCCACCTGGATTCTTCTGATCGATATGGTTTTTGTGGGCTTTTGCGTATATATGATGTTTGATATGTGGTTCCATACAGATTATACTATAAAAGGAGATCGCTTACTTATACGATGTGGTTTCCTGTTTCGTATGGAATTGCCGATACGTAAGATAATTGAGATTACTGATAAATCGACAATGCTTTCGTCGCCGGCTTTGTCTGCTAAACGGATTGGCTTGAGATATGGGCGGACAAATTGGGTATATCTGTCGCCGGAGAACCGGTCCGGATTTATCTCTGATTTATTGTTGCTGAACCCCGGGATAAAATATTTAGCACAATTTGAAGCGAATCGATAAAATAATTGCTTGAAAATTTGGTGTATCACTCAAAAATGTCTATCTTTGCACCGCTTTTTAGCATCCCGTGTGATGGGAAATTAAGGAGCATAACTTAATTTTGAGTAACACAAACATTTAACTACAATGGAACAATTTAAACTTGCAGCCCAGCCCCGTACTGATCTGGGTAAGAAGGCTACCAAAGCCCTCCGTCAGAAAGGTCTTGTCCCCGTTGTCCTCAACGGCGGCGCTATCGTTGAACTTCCCTACACCGGCACTCTTAAAGCCGGCGAGAAAGTGGTGGAAATCGGCAATGGTAAAGGTCTCATCACTACTGATCTCGTTGTTACAAACGAGGCTGTTCGCAAGCTCGTATATACTCCCGACATCTTCGCTATCGAGCTTGATATCAATGGCGAAAAACGTATGGCTGTTCTCAAGGACCTTCAGTTCGATCCCGTAAAGGATTCGCTCCTTCACATGGATCTTCTTGAGGTTAACGAGACAAAACCCATCGTTATGGAAGTTCCCGTTAAGCTTGAAGGTCATGCTGCCGGTGTTAAGGCCGGTGGTAAGCTCTCGCTTTCGATGAAGAAACTTAAGGTGCGTGCCATCTATACTGCAATCCCCGAGCGTCTCGTTATCAACGTCGACGACCTCGGCCTTGGCAAATCTCTCGCTGTCGGCGATATCCACATCGAGGGTCTTGAGCTCGTTAATGCCAAGAATGCTGTCGTTTGTGCCGTTCAGCTCACTCGTGCTGCCCGTGGCGCTGCTGCAGCAGCCGCTAAGTAAGTATTTGACTGAAGTGGCATGAAGCACCTTATTGTAGGTTTGGGTAACATCGGTGATGAATATCGCGATACCCGCCACAACATAGGATTTATGATATTGGACGCCTTAGCCGAGGCGTCCAATATTTCTTTTTCTACAGGACGCTATGGCGATATCGGTCGGGGGCGCATTAAAAACCAGCAGATCGTTCTTTTAAAGCCTTCTACGTACATGAATCTCAGCGGAAACGCTGTAAGATACTGGAAAGATCAGGAGGGCATAGAGATTGAAAATATACTTGTTCTTGTAGATGATATCGCATTGCCTCTCGGTGCTATAAGGATCAAAGGCCGTGGTACTGATGCCGGGCATAATGGTCTCAAAAATATAGCGCAGATGCTTGGTACGGAAGCTTATCCGCGTCTTCGCTTCGGGGTTGGCAACGATTTCCCTCGCGGTTGCCAGATCGACTATGTCCTTGGCAAATTCCCTCCCGAGGATCGTAAAATTGTAGACGAGCGCATTCCCGTTGCGATAGATGCCATTAAAGAAACCGTTCTTGCAGGCCTTGGGGCTGCCATGTGTAAATATAACAATAAGTAGATGGGCAAGAGTGAGGTTCGTATCGACAAGTGGCTTTGGGCGATGCGTGTTTTCAAGACACGCACTATTGCCACCGATGCGTGTAAGAAAGGGCGTGTAAGCGTTGGCGATGGGCCGGTAGTCAAGCCGTCGAGGACAATAGCGGTAGGAGATATAATAAAGGTAAGGAAGCCTCCGATCACGTTTACATTCAGGGTAAAGGCCCTGACAGAGAATCGTCTCGGAGCAAAGTTAGTACCTGACTACCTCGAAAACCTTACGCCTCAGTCCGAATATGATCTGCTTGAGGTTGTTAAGATTTCGGGTTTTATTGATAGGCAGAAAGGTCTCGGTCGTCCGACTAAGAGAGAGGGGCGTGAGCTAAGCCGCTTTACCGATAGCATCAGCGACAATGGCTGGGACTTTGATTTCGATTTTGACGACGACGACAGCGACGAAAATTAAACATTCATTACATCACTGCCCGTGATTGATACGGGAATATACTTTTTATTATCATGCGTTTTGACCAGCTTGCTCTTTCCGATTATATTCTTGATGCCCTCGATGCAATGAACTTCGAGGAGTGCACACCTATACAGGAGCAGAGTATTGATCTTATTCTTGACGGTTATGATCTGATTGCTTGTGCGCAGACAGGTACCGGCAAGACGGCGGCATATCTGTTGCCTGTGATCGACCTGTTGTCGGAGACTGAAGAGGATTCAAAAGTAAAGTGCGTGATAATGGTCCCCACTCACGAACTCGCTCAGCAGATCGACAGACAGATGGAGGGCTTCTCGTATTATATTCCCGTAAGCAGCCTGGCTATACATGGAGGTAACGACGGAAAGGAGTTTGCTCGTCAGCAACACGCTCTGCGACAGGGCGCCGATATGGTTATTGCAACCCCGGGGCGATTGCTCGCTCACATGAAGATGGGATACGTGGACTTATCATCTGTCAAATATTTTATCCTCGACGAAGCCGACCGCATGCTCGACATGGGTTTCTCTGATGATATAATGCGTATTGTCGCAGAACTGCCGAAGGACAGGCAGACCCTGATGTTTTCGGCGACCATGCCTAAGAAGATACAGCAACTGGCTTCATCTATACTCAACAACCCTAAGGAAGTTAAAATTTCGGTCTCGAAGCCTGCTGAAAAAATCGATCAGTCTGTTTTCATATGTCATGAAGGGCAGAAGCAGGCAGTGCTCAAACACTTGTTCGAACAAGGTCATGACAAGCGCGTTATAGTATTCTCTTCGTCTAAGCAGAAGGTAAAGGAGCTGACACAATTGTTGCGCCGCAGCAAGTGGAAAGCAGCTGAAATGCATTCCGATCTTGATCAGAAGGCTCGCGAGGATGTGATACTTGGATTCCGGGCCGGGCGTATAGAGATTCTTATCGCTACAGATATTATAGCAAGAGGTATTGATATCGACGATATCGAAATGGTTGTCAACTACGATGTCCCTCATGAGGCCGAAGATTATGTACATCGCATTGGCCGAACAGCGCGAGCCGGTGCCGGTGGCAAGGCCGTTACATTTGTCAACGAACGCGATATGCAGCGATGGGCCGGTATTGAGCGCTTCCTCGGCAAAGAAGTCCGCCGCGAGACAATGCCTCCCGAGTTTGGCGAAGCTCCTGTATTCAAGGCCGGCAGGTCATCTCAGGGCAATGGTAAGAAGGGACGTCAGGGCAATCGGCGCTGGCATGGCAAACCGAAGAAAAAGTCGGATAGAAAGAACTCTAAGCCTTCTTGAATGTTTCATTTTTATGAGATACCTTTTATCCATTATATCTGTTGTCCTGCTGTTGTCCTGCAACGGTAGGACTGATTATGATGCCGAGCCGGTAAGGGTTGTCCCTTTGTATTCAATGTTTCGTGACTATGCCGCCGCAGACTCTTCTGTAAGAAAGAATATATTCAGTCACGACAGCATAGAACTTGTGGCTTTTATGCAGACTGTCAGCGAGCAGGAGTTGTCGGATGAATTGATCGAATCTTGGGTTTCCTCCCAGCCTGTGGCTGTTTTTACTCCTGATGTCGACTCGGTCTTTAGCGATACTTCATATGTCGGTCATGTGCTTGGCCATATTTTAAAGAGTGCTGACGATGCGGCTTTGGTATTGCCTGATCGAACTTATGCCACGGTAGTGTATGGCAGGCCTGAGTCTGTATTGTTTGTTGACAGCGTTATGCTCATAGCGCTCAATCACTATCTCGGATTTGAATATCCAGGCTACTCGCATTGGCCTGTGTTTATGCGTTTGAATAAAACGCCTGAAGCACTGCCGTATGATCTTGCTGAAGCTCTTGTAGCCACATCATATCCTTTTGCATTGCAAGGCGAGGATGCTACGCTGTTGTCGCACATGGTATATGAGGGTGTCCTTGCTCATACCAAGATGTTACTTGTTCCGCAGGCCACGCTTGCCGGCGCGCTGGGCTATACGGATGCCGAAATTAAATGGCTTGAGAAGAACGAGTCGGCGATATGGCGGAGTATCGTTCGTGATCAGTTGCTGTATGATACGTCTGAAGATATTATCGGACGGATGATTTCTCCTGCGCCTGAAGTATATATTGTCGATCCGGCCGCGCCTGGAAGGGTAGGGCGATATATTGGTTATCGTATTGTGGAGGCTTATTTGAATAACAATACCGTCAGCTCTGTCGCTGACATGTTTGCACCTGGATTCTATAAAGGCAACTCAGTGCTTGTAAGCTCTGGATATAACCCCAAATAAACAAAGCATGTCTTGAATACGTTTCTATAGAAGAAGGAAACGTATATGGTAAAGAAAACATTAATATTAATAGCAGTCTTTATCGGCATACTCTTTTGTGCTGTCGGTTTTGCAGATTCGCAGTTCAGGACTGCTCTCGGGCAAAAAGCGCCGGCTCTTGTTCTGCCTGAAAAGCCCGGCTATGCACCTGCGACTTCTCTCTCCGACAATCTGGGCAGTTATGTTATGCTGAATTTCTGGAAGGCTACTGATGCCCGGTCGCGTAGGGCGGCAAATGAATATACTGCATGGCTACGACATCACAAGGGCAATAAGTTTAGACTGCTGAGTGTGAATATAGATGAGTCGCCTCGGCTTTTTGATGAGATCGTAAGGGCCGACAGCCTGATAAAGACCACGCAGTATCATGTGTCGGGAGATACTGCAAAAGCAATCGTAGATACTTATGGTCTTGACAAGGGCTTGGGATCCCTATTGATTGACCCTGAAGGTAAGATTATATCCCACAATCCTTCGATGAAGGATCTTGACAACATTTTCGGCCGCTGATCAGGACGGATCTACATCATAATAAATGGTCAGCGAACGCATAAGCGGATCTGAGGATAGTTTTACATATTCGTTGCGAAGTATTGTCTTTACTTGCTTCATCGATATGCTTGGCTCGGCTTTCAGCATGATCTTGCGTATGTACATAGATTGTATCCTGCCCACATTAGGCTCCTGGGGGCCGGATATGCGCGTCCCGAATATCTTGCGCAAAGAGGCTGCATAGATCGATGCACATTCGGCTGTCGTACTGGCCTCGCGGTGTTTTACATATATATTTATGATACGCGAGAAGGGAGGGAAGTTGAACGCCCTTCGTTCCTCGAGTTCATGATTGTAGAAAGCTTCGTAGTCATGTGTGGTAGCATACTCCAGTATATGGTGGCCGGGATTATAAGCTTGTATCAGTACAAGGCCTTTGCCGTCTCGTCTTCCGGCGCGTCCGGCTACCTGTTCTATCATGTTGAAAGCTCTCTCGGCAGATCTGAAGTCTGGAAAATTGATAAGTGAGTCGGCATTGAGCACTCCTACAAGCTCTACTTCCCCGAAGTCGAGCCCTTTGCTTATCATTTGTGTGCCTACGAGGATATCGGCCTTGTGCTGCGAGAACTCGTCGATTATTCGGCTGTAACCGTCTTTATTCCTCGTAGTATCGAGATCCATTCGCAGTACCTTTCTGTCGCGGAAGCTTGCCGCGATCTCTTCTTCAAGTCGTTCTGTGCCATAGCCTACTATCTCTATTGTAGGTTCTTTACACTCGGGACAGACTGTCGGAACCTGATATTCAGCTCCGCAATAGTGGCATTGCAGCTTGTTGTCGCGACGGTGGTAGGTTAGGGCTACATCGCAGAAGTCGCATTTGGGCGTAAATGCACACATCCTGCAGCGTGCCATCGGGGCATAGCCTCGTCTGTTATGGAAAAGTATTGCTTGCTTGTGTGCTCCGGTTGTCGAGAGGGTGGCGTCGAGCAGTCGGTGCGATAGGAAGCCGCTCACTTTACCCTTGCGACGCTCGGCCTTCATATCGATTAGCTCGATTTGTGGCAGCGACACGCCATCATAGCGCTCAAGTAATTTTACAAGCCCGAATTTACCGTGCACAGCCTTATAGTACGTTTCGACCGATGGTGTGGCGCTCCCGTAAAGTGTCTTTGCTCCGTGCATGGTCGCCAGCATGGTCGCCGCGTCTCGCCCGTTATATCTCGGAGCCGGGTCATATTGCTTATAGCTGCTTTCGTGTTCCTCGTCTACAATTACAAGACCAAGTCTTTCGAATGGCAGAAAACAGGCCGAGCGTGCGCCGATAGCGACTATGGGCTCTTTGCAGTTTAGTATACGCCGGTAGAGCTCTACACGTTCGTTGTCGGAAAATTTGGAGTGGTATATTATTACCTTCTCGCCGAAGACCTTCTGGAGCCTGCGCGTCAGCTGGGTGGTAAGGGCAATTTCAGGCACTAAGAAAAGTACCTGTTTCCCCTGCTTCATCACATACTCTATCAGGTGTATATATACCTCGGTCTTACCTGAGGCTGTTACACCGTGTAGTAAGCACACATTCTTGTCTGCAAACGAGAACATGATTTCATTATAGGCTTTCTTCTGCGCGTCGGAGAGGACCGGAAGAATACCCGAGCTTACACCTGAATAAGAGAATCTCGATATCTCTTTATAGTATATTTCGCATAAGCCCTTGTCGCAAAGAGCCTTTATTATCGGACGGCTCACATTGGCTCGCTCGCATAGCACATCGAGCGGTACTTCCGCGAGCGGTACGTCGTTCTTGTAGAATCCCGAAAGTGCGATTAGTGCCACCAGTGCTTCTTCTTGCTTGCGTTTGACAGCCGAGAATGCCTTGTCCAGTGCGTCGGCGTCGTTCCGGGCAATCAATGGCCGCACATATTGTTGTTTTACCACACGGTACCGTTCTACGAGCTTTTCTGACACTGCAAGAAGGCCTCGTTCGGTCATTTGGGATATAGTGCTCCCGATGTCTGTTGCTTTTAGACCTTTTTCTATAGCTTCTACCGTTGCACTTTTCTTGCTTTTCAGATATTCGAGAATCTGCAACTCCGTTTCCGTACATTCTGCAAATTGTTCGTCTGTCGCTTCACTGTCGATTTCTATCCGGGTCTCGCTCTCGATTTTAAGCCCGGAAGGAAGGGCGGCCTTATAGACCTCGCCTATGGAACACAGATAATACTCCGACATCCACTCCCAGAATCTCATCTGCAGGTTGGTAACTATCGGCTCGTTGTCCAATAGCAGCGCGATTTCCTTAAGCTTGATGCCCAACGGTGGCGCTACCGGTGTAATAGAAGCCACTATACCCGTATAGAAGCGTTTGGCTCCGAATTGAACAGCAACACGCATCCCCGACCTTATCCTGGGCTGAAGGGCCTCAGGCACGATATAAGTGAAGTTGCCCGCCAGCGGCAAGGGCAGGATTACCTGTGCGTAGAGGGCTTTCATATCAGTTGGTAAAGTCGATAGACAGGCCTAACTGAAGGCGTGACGGGTTGAGGGGATAGAATGGCATTGAGAAGTAATCGCTACCGCCAAACAATCCTTTGTTTGCATGGGAGTAGAGCACATAGAAGCGTGTCTTGCTGAGCTTGCAGTTGAAGTATGCGTTGCAGAAAGGATAGTTTCCGACCTTGTACTCATTCTGATTGGCAAACGATGCGAGTGAGGGGAGATATGCCGGTGCGTGGTATTTGGTATAGTAATCGCAGTCTATGCCAAGCTGTACGTTAAGCGTGGCTATATTGAAGTGCAGATACAGGTTGGAGTACACGGCAAACTTGGGCAACGCGAGTATATCCTCGTTCGAGCTTGTCTGGTAATATATTTTATTGTCCCAATGGAGAATGCCGAGCTTAAGGTTCTGCTCAAGCGACAATGACAGTACCTGTATGCTTCCGCCATGCTGCCGTGGCAGTCCGTCGCTCCCGAAATAGATATGGTTCTGTAGGTTGGTGGCCGATACCTTGAAGTGTGTATCTGTCGGTCCGAAATCTATCTGACCGCCGAAGTTTACTGTGCGCCTCTTGCCGAAATCATTCTCCCATATGTGGTGGTTGGAGAGATAATGTTTCGTTAGATAAGGTGCCTCTTCATTATGGAATGAGCCGAAGACTTTGATCTGTAGGCTGTCACGCATAAGTGGGAAGCGTGTGGCGATCTCGCCGTCTACCTTCAGGTCGGCTGCGACATCGCCAAGAATACCGAGCTGACCGGTGGCCTGATATCTAAGGTGCTCGCCACGCTGTTTTGTCAGCTGTGCGCCGACCCAGGCGAGCTGTTGTGTTACTTTAGGCTTTATGCTGCCTATGCCTTCAGGGAATGGATCGAGCCCGAGGTCCGGGTCCGTTCGGTCAAGTGTATCGGGTGTCTGGTTATAGCGCCTTGCCTGATGTGTGATATATGCGGCAAGACCGAACTTTGCGTATTTGTGGAAACCTTCGAGCAGCGATACTCCGAACGTATTTGTTATAGCCCAGTTGGTCGTGTTATCTCTTGTCTCCGATGGGTTGAGATATGTGTGCTCGAAATATTTTGCAGTCTCGGCTGCATTAAGATCGATAAACGAGTGCTTGTTGCTGTTGTATCTCAGTGTATATATAAACGACGACACGGGTATGTAAGTACGCACAGTCGTGGTATCGTCTATTTCATCCTCCTGCCAGTAACCTATTTTGTATCGGTTGTTTATATACAGTTCTTCGCCCTTTACTCTCGTGTGTGCGTTGCTCAGATTCGTAGGTATCGACTTCGGGTCGATTTTGGTTACGCCGCCCTGCAGTTCTGCCGGGTCTGTGATATAGAGCATGTCCGTTATGCCGCCGTTTTCCTTGTTCAGTGAGTTGAAATGATAGTAGTAAGCCTGCATTTCGTAGCGGTCGCCGAGGTATGAGCCCGATAGTCCCCACGACAGACTCTTGAGCGCCTGGTTGGCATAGCTGCCTTTTGAATACAGGTAGTCTACCATGGCGCCGACCTGTGCCTTCGGATTTATGTTGCCTGAGAATGTTCCTTGTAGCCTGTCTTGTGAGTTCTCTCTGCCTCCCGAGGTATTGAAGCTCAGCAGAGTCATGGGGATACGGGTATTGTAGAACCTTACCTTGTCATGCGAGGGTAGCCAGGGCCTCAGGCCGTCGCGAAAGAAGAAATCGCTCATTGCCGGCCGTTCGCTGAAGATCATGTTCATACCCTCGGCTCCGAGGTTGCCGGTTGTGGCATATGCTGCCGACACCATCGAGGGTACGGAATTCTGGTAGTAGTTGAATGGCAACGTGTCCATAGGCACTGTCTCTCGTAGTCCGAGTGGCGACAGGATCTTCCAGGAGTACGACAGCCCGGCGAGTGACTCTACGGTCAGCCTTTTGGTCGGATTCGTGTTGATATGGCCGTGCGAGTCCAGTTCGGCGTTCTCGATTACTTCCTGGCTGTTTGCCGGTACGCTGAACAAAAGGACAGTGACGACAATTGCCGCCACTTGCCTTATTACGGAAAGCTTTAGATTAGCCATTACAACCAAGCGATTTAGCCCTGAGGGCATTATTACTGATTGGCCTGCAGACGGCTGAAGATAAGCTTGATTTTTGCTTTGTCAAAATGCAGCTGACCCAGTACGGGGGAGAGTGCATACGGTTGCACTTCCGATTCAGTGTATTGCGTGGTCGACGAATAATAGCCCGAATTTACGAGTTCCTCGAACGATACCTGTACCGGTATGAACTGGAATGTATAGTCCTCGGCCTTGATTTCTGTCTTGTCGAGCATTTCCGAGAAATAGTAACGGAGACCTGAGAAGTTATAGCTGCCTGTCGTCGAGTTATACTCGGCATAGAACGATGTCTTGTTGTCGGGTAGTTTATTGTTGTCAAAGAAAGCTTCTCTGTCCTTTTTGAGAATCAGCAGTACGTAGGGTGGGGGAGTTACTCCCGATACAAGAGAGTCTACAGGTATTTGCATCGACAGGCTGTTGATCACTGCCTGTTTGCCGCCACGGGTCTTGAATACATCGATAACCTCTTTGATAGGGAACGTGAACTCGCTCTCTGTTCCTACCGGAGCTACGAAGATATCGTCGCCTGCATTGAGCTTTGCCTCCAGCGACGGATCCATGTTATATTTGATGATATTGTTGCTGATGATCTCGGGCGTTGCGAGCATATACTGATGCTCCGATACCGTCGTGTCCGTTTTCTCCTCTTCTGTTGTTATCTTTGTGAAATAGAAGCTGACACCTGTTGCCGATACGTTTGTGAGTCGGCCGCTGCCGAATGAGTTGCGGATATATACGCCGGGGAAGACATTTTCTGAGAATACCTGTCCGTTCAGGAAGTTCTTGGAGTTGTCTATATAAGCCTGGAATATGTCCTGACCGAGTTCTACCGGCAGTTTCACATTGATTTCGCGGTAATTGAGCTTCTCGGTTATAGAGTCGTTGATCGACGATGCGTTGTAGATCGACGATCCCAACGGACTCGTCGTGTAATAGCCATTGGGGTCGAAATCACTCTTGATATCGTTGGGGAGAAGCTTGTTGAGCGGATACACTGTGATTCCGAGTGGGGCTACGGAATCTCCGTAGATATTGTAAGGGAAGTATGTGAGACGCAATGATACCGAGTCGACATCCGATGCCTTGAAATTCTTGGTGTCGAGCATCGTCGACGGCAGGAATTGCGTTACTACATCACTTGACAGTGTTCCGTAGCCGGGGATGGATACAGAGCCTATAAGCTGATGGTTTGTCTTTGGCTCTATTGAGGAGATGCGGTATGTATTGCCGCTTATTGTAAATGATGAATCAACTAAGATTTCTACATTGTCGCCTGTGAGTGACGAGCCTATAGTGTTCGCGTTGTCTTCGCAGGAACTAAGGGCAAGTGCCACGACAGAGGCTGCTGAAATTATGTGAAGTATGCGGAATTTCATGATCGTAAAGCTATGTGCTGTGTCATAGCGTTTTGTAAAAATCGTAATATGCAGTCGCACCTTCCTGGGCTTTATCGTAGCTTAGGAACGGTTTGCCTGAAGCTTTTGCGTATTCTATGAGTTCTGCAGGTGTATCGGGTGTGCTGTCTGTAATGGCGTCGGCATGGTCGATAGCGATCTTGCACAGCTTGATATAGTCTATTTTACCGTCCCTGTTGGATATGTCCGACAACTGTTCCTCGGTAAAACCCTGCTGTAAGAGTTTCTCTTTAAGGCGTGCGTCAAGTGTGCCGTCGAAGCCTTGATTGTATAGCGAATAGACTATTTTGCTTGTGCGGAAGGCCGGATCGTCGCCATAGAAATATTTCAGATAGAAAGGTACCATTGAGGTTATCCAGCCTGTGCAGTGTACAATTTCCGGATCCCAGCGCAGTTTCTTTACTGTCTCCACTACACCTCTGGTAAAGAATATGCACCTTTCGTCATTGTTCTCTGCGTCACTGTCAACCTCGAGTGCCTGGCCGGGTGTATGATGGAAGAAATAATCGTCGTTGTCGATAAAATACACCTGAAGACGGGTGGGCTGGAGGGTCGCAACCTTGATGATCAGCGGATGATCGGTATCGTCGATCGATATATTCAGACCCGAGAGGCGGATAACTTCATGTAGCTGGTTGCGGCGTTCGTTGATAGCACCGAATTTTGGCATGAAGGTGCGCACTTCGGCGCCTTTACCCTGTAGCCCTTGTGTGAGCTCACGGCCAAAGATGCCCATTGGGGTAGACGGTAGGTAGGGGTCAATCTCTTGCGAGATATAAAGCACTTTTTTTAAGTCCATTCGCTGGTCGGTGTGGGAGAGCTGATTTGTGAATATATTTTACGACGCAAAGGTACAAAAAAATTCTGACATAGAATGTGCCTTGTTGCTCCGTTGACGTTTTTTTCGTTTTATTTCGCAAATTTGAACTTTTTAGGCACCCCGATTGAGAGTGGTTTGAAAACTATTTGTATCTTTGTGCGGCGAAGTTGCCATGCGGTATGTTGCCGTAAGTGCGGCGTTCGCCTTTTAATACTATGTTAACACATTTGTCACAAATCGTCGACATGGCCCGTTCCGGCGGTCGGCGTCGTCTGGCCGTAGCTTGTGCGGCAGATGCTCATACTGTCGAGGCGGTATACAATGCTTGGCGTGAGGGTATTGTTGATGCTACTCTTTTCGGAGACAAGGAGCTGATATCCGACATATGCCGTAAAATGAGTATCGACCCCGGCATTTTCAATATTGTCGATGAGAAAAACGACCTCGAGTGTGTCGCTAAGGCTGTCGCTCTGGTTGCCGGAAACGGAGCTGATGTGCTCATGAAAGGCCTTGTTTCTACCGACAAGTATATGCGTGGTATTCTCAACAAGGACGCCGGCCTTTTTCCGCCCAAGGGTACACTTAGCCATGTGTCTGTTATTGACCTCCCCGGGCGCGAGGGCCTTCTGTGTATAGCCGATGTCGCTGTCATTCCTCTGCCCGATTTTAAACAGAAGACCATACTCATAAAGTATCTTGCCGCAATATCGCATTCTCTCGGCGTGGATGTCCCGAAGATTGCTTGTATAGCCCCCTCCGAGCAGGTTTTGCCGTCGGTTATCTCTTCGTCCGAAGCTTGTATCCTTACAAAAATGGCCGACCGGGGCCAGCTGGGACGTGTTGTCGTCGACGGGCCATTGTCGCTTGATGTGGCCCTCTATCCCGAGGTCGCTGTCGAGAAGAAAGTTACAGGTTCTGCCGTCGCCGGCTATGCCGATTGCTTGCTGTTCCCGAATATTGAGTCTGGGAATGTGTTCTTTAAGTCTGCCTCTCATTTCGGTGGCGCCGAGATTGCCGCTATTGTCGTCGGTACAAACCGCCCCTGTGTGCTCACTTCCCGTGGCGATACGCCTGCTACAAAACTTTATTCGATTGCTCTTGCCTGTCTGCAATGTAAATAACTATGCCGTACAAGATACTTGCCATTAATCCGGGCTCTACTTCGACTAAGATCGCTGTATACACAGATGAGAAGCCCGACTTCAACCATACCATCGAGCATACCCCTGAGGAGCTTGCCGGTTTCGATAGTGTTGTCGACCAGTACGACTGGCGTAAGGGCTTGATCGAGAATGTGCTTGCAGAAAAAGGCGTCGATCTGCACGATCTTGATATTGTAATCGGACGTGGCGGCATTGTCAGCCCCATCGAGAGTGGTGTATATGAGGTAAACGATGACCTGCAGCATGATCTTCTCCATGCCCGTATGCAGCATGCCTCTAACCTTGGTGGTCTTATTGCCCTGGATATAGCCAATGAGATAGGAGTCAAGGCATACATTGCCGATCCTGTAGTCGTGGATGAGATGATGCCGTATGCTCGTATCAGCGGCATTCCCGAACTGCCGAGAGAATCGGTGTTCCATGCTCTGAACCAGAAAGCGGTGGCGCGACTGTTCGCAAAAGAAAGTAACAAACGCTACGAAGATCTCAACCTTATCGTCTGTCACATGGGCGGCGGTATATCCGTCAGTGCACATCGTCGCGGCCGTGTGATCGATACTACCAATGCTCTGGACGGTACCGGTCCGTTCACGCCTGAACGATCGGGTACACTCCCTCCCGGAGCCCTTGTCCGTATGTGCTATTCCGGCAATTATACGCAGGAGGAGATGTTGCGCAAGGTGCTGGGCGGAGGTGGTCTGGTCGCACACCTCGGCACTACGTCTGTGCCGGAAGTTCTCGACCGCATACTCAATCATGACCTTCACGCCATGCTCATCATGAGGGCTATGTGTTATTCGATATGCAAGGAGATCGGTGCTATGGCCACTGCGCTCAAAGGCGATGTCGATGCCATATTGATTACCGGCGGAATAGCTCACAGTAAGCGTGTTACCGATTTTATCGCTGATCATGTCGATTACATAGCGCCGATATATGTATATCCGGGCGAAAACGAGTTGCGTGCTCTTGCCGAGAATGCTCTTGCAGTACTGCGTGGCGAGCGTATACCCAAAATATATGAGAGCCATGTCAGTGAGGATCCGTCTCAGATCAATGATGAAGGCCGTCCGTCTAAGCTGCGCGACTGGCTATTGTCTGCCATAAATCCTCAGGCCGGCAATAAGCCCATCACTGCCATACGTCATTATCTGCGCAAGTGGGGGCCTAATAAGAACCGCCGCGAGCAATAACAATATTTATTGGTATAATATAACAAGCGCCGGTCAGGATATCCCCGATCGGCGCTTGCCTTTTGTCAGTATTTACAGTCTTTATCTGTAGAGTACTTTGCTTGCCTTGCTGCCGCGCCGCATTATATAGATTTTGCCGTTTGGGGTTTGATTAGTGAAAATTCGGATTAAATATTTAACTTGCATTAACAAATTTTAATCCAATTCGCTTCTTCCGCCTATAATAAAATTCAAAAAAATTGAAATTCATACAATATATCTCGCGAATATTTCGTACCTTTGCACCTGATTTTAGCCGAGGTGTGTCCGCCCGGACGGCTTCCGGCATGATTGTTAATTGAAACGACATGGTAAAAATCACATTTCCAGACAATAGCGTTAAAGAATTTGAAGCCGGAACGACTCCTCTTCAGATAGCTCAATCCATATCGCCCAGGCTGGCACGCGAGGTGCTCGCCGCAAGTATAAACGATCAGGAATGGGATCTGTCCCGTCCGGTCGATACTGATGCGTCGATCAAATTGTACAAATGGGAAGATCCGGAAGGCAAGCATGCTTTCTGGCACAGCTCGGCACACCTTCTCGCCGAAGCTTTGCAGGAGCTCTATCCCGGTGTCCGCTTCGGTATAGGCCCGGCTATCGAAAACGGTTTCTACTACGATATCGATCCGGGCGACAACAAGCTCACAAGCGATGACTTCGCCAAGATCGAAGCTAAAATGCTCGAGCTTGCAAAACAGGATCAGCAGATCGTTCGTAAGGATATCTCGAAAGAAGACGCCCTTAAATTCTTCGGCGATAAGAACGAGGAGTATAAGTGCGAGCTTATTTCCGAGTTGGAGGACGGTCATATCACGACCTACTCACAGGGTAACTTCACAGACCTTTGCCGTGGTCCGCATATCCCCTCCACAGCTCCCATCAAGGCTGTCAAGATAATGTCGCTTGCCGGCGCTTTCTGGCGCGGCGATGAGAAGCGTAAGCAGCTCGTCCGCGTCTACGGCATTACCTTCCCCAAGAAGGCGATGCTCGATGAATACCTCGCACTGCTTGAAGAAGCCAAGAAGCGCGACCACCGTAAGCTCGGCAAAGAGATGGAGCTTTTCGCATTCTCCTCAAAGGTAGGCGCCGGTCTGCCCTTGTGGCTTCCCAAAGGCGCAGCTCTCCGCGACCGCCTCGAGCAGTTCCTCCGCAAGATTCAGAAACGTTACAGTTATCTCCAGGTAATCACTCCGCATATCGGCAACAAACAGCTTTACGTTACATCCGGCCATTATGCCAAGTACGGCAAGGACTCCTTCCAGCCTATACATACACCAGAAGAAGGCGAGGAGTATCTGCTCAAGCCGATGAACTGCCCCCACCACTGCGAGATCTTCCGTGCCCTTCCCCGTTCGTATCGCGATCTGCCTCTGCGCCTTGCCGAGTTCGGCACAGTGTATCGCTACGAGCAGAGCGGCGAGCTCCACGGACTGACACGTGTACGCGGCTTTACGCAGGACGATGCACACATCTTCTGCGCCCCCGAGCAGATCAAAGACGAGTTCCTCAAAGTGATGGATATCATCCTCTACATCTTCAAGGCACTTAAATTTGATAACTACGAGGCTCAGATCTCGCTGCGTGATCCTGAACATAAGGAAAAATACATCGGCAGCGACGAGAACTGGCACAAGGCCGAACAGGCTATCATCGAAGCTTGTGCCGAAAAAGGAATCAATGCCCGTACAGAACTTGGCGAGGCTGCGTTCTACGGTCCCAAACTTGACTTCATGGTCAAGGATGCGATCGGCCGCCGCTGGCAGCTCGGCACCATACAGGTCGACTACAACCTGCCCGAGCGTTTCGAACTTGAATACACCGGAGCCGACAATGCAAAGCATCGCCCGGTAATGATACATCGCGCGCCCTTCGGCTCGATGGAGCGTTTCGTCGCTGTATTGCTTGAGCATACAGCCGGCCACTTCCCCCTTTGGCTCGCTCCCGAGCAGGCAGTCATCATCCCTGTCAGCGACAAATATCTCGACTATGCGCACAAGGTGGCAGAGCAGCTTGAAGCCGCCGACATTCGCCTCGAGATCGACGACAGGAACGAGACCCTCGGACGCAAGATACGCGACAATCAGATGCGCCGAATCCCCTATATGCTCATTGTTGGCGAAAAAGAAGCACAAAATGACGAAGTTTCGGTAAGAAAATCGGGAGAAGGTGATTTAGGTTCGATGAAAATTGCTAACTTTGCAGCGCATTTGACTGAAGAGGTCAACAAAATGATCAACCAATAACCCACTGAATGGAGAAAAAACCTTTTAACCCCGGGGCTCCTCGCCCCTCAGCCGGACAAGGTCCGCGCAACAATGGTCCGCGCCGCGACCCACGTCAAGCTAAACAAGCGCCCAACAACATCAACGAGTTTATCAGAGCTCGTGAAGTACGACTTGTCGGCGACAATGTGACTCCCGGTATTTACTCCATTCATGAGGCCCGTAAGATAGCTGAGGAGCTCGAGCTCGACCTCGTCGAGATTTCAGCCCAGGCCGATCCTCCTGTATGCAAGGTGCTCGATTACCAGAAGTATCTCTACCAGCAGAAGAAAAAGGCCAAGGAGATCAAGGCTAAGTCGACCAAGGTGGTAGTAAAGGAGATTCGATTCGGCCCTCAGACCGACGATCACGATTACAACTTTAAGCTCAAGCATGCGCAGGGATTCCTTCAGGAAGGCGCTAAGGTAAAAGCTTATGTGTTCTTCAAAGGTCGCTCGATACTTTTCAAAGAACAGGGCGAAGTGCTCCTGCTTCGTTTTGCCAACGACCTCGAGGACTATGGCAAAGTAGAGCAGATGCCTGTGCTCGAAGGCAAGCGAATGATATTGATGATTTCGCCCAAGAAGAAATAAAGAAGCTACGTGTAGCTTAACATACAACTCACTAATAAACAAACAAAAAAATGCCCAAGGTTAAAACTAACTCCGGTTCCAAAAAGAGGTTCGCCCTTACCGGATCAGGAAAGATCAAAAGAAAACACGCCTTCAAGAGCCACATCTTGACCAAGAAGACCAAAAAGCAGAAACGCAATCTTACCCACAGCGGTCTGATCTCTCGCGTCGACACTGCTAACGTAAAAGCTCTTCTCGGCCTCAAGTAAGAAGCCGGCAGTCGTTTTTCTTTCGACACCCCAACATTAAATTTGTGATATTGTAACATTATTAACCGAGTGTTTAGCCAAAAAGAGCCGGTATGAAACGCCGACCGCTAACATTCAAAAACATCTGAAACAATGCCAAGATCAGTCAACCACGTCGCATCGCGCGCTCGCCGCAAAAAAATCCTCAAACTTACAAGAGGCTACTTTGGCTGCCGCCGCAACGTATGGACCGTAGCTAAGAACACATGGGAAAAAGGTCTTACCTACGCTTACCGCGACCGCAAAGACAAAAAACGCAACTTCCGTGCTCTCTGGATCCAGCGTATCAACGCCGCTGCCCGTATGCACGACCTCAGCTACTCTAAGCTGATGGGCCTCCTCCACAAGAGCGGTATCGAGATGAACCGCAAGGTGCTCGCCGACCTCGCTCTTAACAATCCTGCTGCTTTCGCTGCAGTTGTTGAGAAGGTAAAGAACGCATAAAATAAGCTGCGCAAGATTTAACGCACGCTGATCGCCCTCCAAGGCATCAGTGTGCGTTTAATTTTGTCACTTCTTGCATCAAGTGCCGGATTTTTACTACCTTTGCGATATTACAGGTAATAGTCTCATGGAAAAGCAACAGGCTAAGATAATAGGCGTGTCTCGGCATCGACTGACAACTGATGGCGACGGCGTCACGACGCTTGTCGCATTTCATGGATGTCCGCTCTGTTGCAGATATTGTCTTAATCCTCAGTCGCTCGGTAATGGCGACAGATGTAAGGAATATACACCTGAATCATTATACAAAGAAGTGCGGATTGATGAGCTGTATTTTCTCGCGACTAATGGCGGTGTGACATTCGGAGGCGGTGAGCCTTGTCTGCGCACGGATTTTATAAAAGAGTTCCGTGGCCTTTGCGGCCAGGCGTGGCAGATTAATCTTGAGACTTCGCTAAATATTCCGACAGCAAACATTGAGGCTTTGCTCCCGGTGGTCAACACTCTTTTTATTGATATTAAGGATATGGCCCCCGGCATTTACCGCCACTATACAGGTCGGTGCAATGACCTTGTTCTTGATAATCTCCGTTTGATAGCGGAGGCCGGACGCCAGAGCGACTGCATTATCCGTATTCCTCTGATACCTGACTATAATACTGACTCCGATCGCGAGACAAGCCGAAAGACACTTGAAGCTCTCGGTTTCGTCCGTTTCGATTTATTTACTTACCAAATCCGCAGACATTGACCATGACACAAGGAAAGCAGATATGCAAGATATTGAAAGAGATACGCCGTCAGATAGCAGAGGCTAATGACATAGAGTTCATTACATCGGAGTGTCGTTATAAAGGCGACTGTCTCGGCTCATGCCCCAGATGCGAGGCGGAGGTGCGTTACTTGGAGCAGCAGCTTCGCGCTCGCTCTCTTGCCGGAAAAGCCGTAGCTCTTGTCGGAATATCGGCCGGTATGATTCTGATGTCGGGATGCAGTGGCACTACATTATCGAATTACTTCAATGAAACTTTGCAAGGAGAGCCTATGTTGTCCGTTGAGCAAATAGAGGCAGTAGATAGCGTTGAGGAGGAAGGAGAACAGCCGGTTGAGGAAACTCCTTTAGACGAACCGAGATGACACGCAAGGCGCTGAAATAGATGCCGACGGTCAATCATTAAGGCTTATTCAGCCGGCTTGTGGAGGAATGCTTTTTCGGCTTCGATGGCGAATGTGTCGGCGCATGAGGGGAAGCCGGCTTCGCGTATGGCGCTTTCTCTCGACCGTATTTCGAGTATTGCCGCCTGTTGTTCCATGGAATTGGGCGTAAGAGCTGCGGCCTCGGCGCCCATCTCACGTCCTTTGCTTGCTGCCGCCTCGAGCTCGGCGTCGTTGGCGTCGGGGTGTGAATCCGCGCAAGCTGTGAGTGCGATTGTGATGAAAAGCAGTGTGATAAGTTTCATAGCAGAATAATACCGAGTTTAGCGCATGCGGTAGCGTCGGCAAGCGCGTCATGATGATTGTCGAGAGGAATACCGAAAAACTCGCATAGCATATCAAGTGATTTCGACGGGCACATGCCGCGCGGTATCGCCTTGCGTGCTGCGGCCAATGTGCACATAAACGGTTCGGGCTCGTCAAGGCCGTATATGCGGCATGCCGCGCGTATACAGCCGTAATCGAAAGGTGCATTATGCGCCACTATCGGCAGACCGCTTATCCATGCCTGCCATTCTTTCCAGATGCTTGCGAAATTGGGCGCATCCCATGTATCCTCTTCCGTGAGGCCATGCACTGCTGTATTGTAGCGAGAATACCATTCCGGCTCGGGGCATACAAGCGAATAGCGGCTGTCTGTTATGATGCCGTCTATTACCTTGACCGCACCGATGGCACAGATGCTTGAGCGTTCGCTGTTGGCCGTTTCTACGTCTATTGCGACAAAGCTATCCATTCACGATTTCATTGGCTCTCGCGGCCACTTCATCCATCAGCCAGCGTGGAGTGGATGTCGCGCCGCATATGCCTATCGATTTGGCTTCTGTCAGCCACGAAGCTTCTATCTCGGTCGGATCGGCGACAAGATATGTATTCGGGTTCACATCGAGGCAATGGCGGTAGAGTACCTTGCCGTTGCTGCTCTTGGCTCCGGCAACAAACAGCACAACATCTTTGCCCGTCGAGAACTGGCGCAGATGGTCTACGCGGTTTGCCACCTGACGGCATATGGTGTCGTGATACTCGAAGTTTGCGCCCGGTTGCAGGCGTCGTTCTATTTCCGCTATTATGGCGCGGAAACCTTCGAGCGATTTTGTTGTCTGTGAGTACAGGGCTATGTCGCGCTTGAAATCTATCTTGTCGAGTCCCGAGGCATCCTCTATCACTATGGCATGTCCGTCGGTCTGTCCCACGAGGCCGTTAACCTCGGCATGTCCGGCTTTACCGTAGATGATGATCTGTGTATCGGGGTTGCCGCTGTCGTACTTGGCCTTTATGCGCTGTTGCAGCCGAAGTACGACGGGGCATGTAGCGTCGATGATTTCGATATTCCGTTTCCTGGCCGTGTCGTAAGTGCTCGGCGGCTCGCCGTGGGCGCGAAGCAGCACCTTGACGTTCTCGAGCTCTCCAAGTCTGTCGTGGGTAATAGTCTGGAGTCCGTTGCGGCACAGACGTTCTACCTCGGCCGAATTATGTACGATGTCGCCGAGGCAGTAGAGCGGTCTGCCCTGGGCAAGTTCTTCCTCGGCCTTGCGTATCGCCGTGACAACACCGAAGCAGAAGCCCGACTCGCTGTCGATCTCTATTGTTGTCATTTCGACATCACTCTATTGAATTGGTCAAGCAGCCAAGCGTCCTGCTCCTCGATGCTCATGTCGGAATTGTCGATGGCTATGGCATCGTCGGCGCGGCGCAGAGGACTTTCCGCACGTGTTGTGTCGATATGGTCGCGGTGTACCACATTTGCCAGTACATCCTCATAGCTTACCTGCGATCCTTTCTCTATCATTTCCTTGAAGCGGCGGCGTGCTCTTGTCTCGGCCGAGGCGTCGACATATATCTTCAGTTCCGCGTCGGGGAATACCACCGAGCCAATGTCGCGTCCGTCCATCACTATGCCGCGCGCCTCGCCAAGCTTTTTCTGCATGGCCACGAGAGCGTGTCGCACCTCGGGCACTGCGGCTATCTGCGACACGGCGTTCGACACTCGCAGCCGCCGTATCTCGTTTTCTACATCCACACCGTTGAGCAGGGTGTGTTGGCTGCCGTCGGCCTGAGGCTCGAAGTCAATATGTATGTGAGGCAGGGCAGCGGTAAGGGCTTCCTTGTCGATATTGCCGTCGGCATCGATATAGTTGGCCTCGAGGGCAAACAATGTAACGGCACGGTACATCGCGCCTGAATCTATATAGCGGTAACCGATCGTAGAAGCAAGGCGACGAGCCATGGTGCTTTTACCGGACGATGAAAAGCCGTCGATAGCTATGATGATAGGTTTATCCATAATTTATTGCATTAGATCACTGAAGTTGTACGACAGGTTGAACATAAAAGTGGTCGCTCCGGTATGTGGCTGCGCAAGTGCAAGCGACACGCCGAAACTTTTTACTTTGATACCTCCGCCGAGCGAGAAGCCTGACAGAAAATTTCTGTTGTAGGTGCTCATGTCGGTACGGGTCTTGTAGTTGTAGCCCAATGAAATATAGTAGTTCGGACTCGATATGAGATCGATGCCGAAAACAAGGTGGCGGAAAAGATTGCTCATGAAAGAATCCTTTACCTGAGGTTTCGCTCCGCTGCTGCCGTCGCCGGTTTCGGTGTATGGCAGGTGCCATTTGGTCAGATTCCATGCTGTAATCGAAAGACGCAGAGGCAGCGAACCCAAGGATTTTGACCAGCCGAGACGTATGTCGAAGGGCAGCCGGTCATAACTGTCGTTGAAGCGTTTTACCTGACCGCCGAGGTTTGCCAGTACGAGCGACAGCGACATGTCATTGTCGGGATTGTAGTAGTTGATGCCGATGTCGGTCGATATTGCGAATGCGGTGTAGTCGGCATAGGAACTGTACAGTCCGCGCAGGCCTATGCCGCCTCGCAGACGGTCGGTAATGTCGTGTGAGTACATTCCTCCGAAAGCCACATCCTTGGGCGAGAAAGAGCCTGTTATGGCTCCGTCTTCGGTTGTTTCTTTCATCTCGCCGTAGCCGAAATACTGTATGGAGGCCGACCACGCGGCTCTCTCGCCTGCGCTATGGCAGTAGCGTGCGCCGGCAAAATTCGATCCGCCAAGGTAGCGCATATAGTTCATCGCCGCCATACCGCTCATTTCGGAGCCCAATAGCGCCGGATTCTGGTCTACGGTAGTAATATCGTCGTCGACAAGGCTTATATTGACACCGCCGAGACCGTATATCTTGGCCGATGAAGTCACGTTGAGATAGTTATAGGCCGTAGAGCCGTCCTGCGCCATTGCCAAAGGAGTGGAAACGACTGATAGTATATATGATATATAGCGTAATATCTTCATTGTATGGCCGCGTGGCTTGGATCTTACAAAGTTACTATTATTTAACGAGAATTTAGCCTGTCTATTGTCAAACTTACGTGAAATTAGCGTAAAAAACGCCCGACGGGTTGATCCGCCGGGCGTCTTCTACGGGTTATATACCTTTTTAGAGTTTTTCGTTTTTCTCTTCAAGAGGCTTGATGATGGGATCGGCGCCCCACTGCTGCTGCGACAGACGCAGGTAGTTGTTGTAGCGCCACTGAGCGTTTGCTTTTGCGGCAGCGAAGAGCTCTGCAGCCTCGGCAGGATACTGTTTCTGTACTGTCGCATAGCGTACTTCGCCGAGCAGGAACTTCTCGAAGTTGTCCCAGTTGGGAGCCTTGCTGTCGAGGGTAAACGGATTCTCTCCTCTTGTCTCTGCATCGGGGTTGTAGCGCCACAGGTGCCAGTAACCGCATTCTACCGCACGGGCCTGTTCGTCCTGGCTGTGACCCATGCCGGCCTTGATGCCGTGGTTGATACAGGGCGAGTAGGCGATGATGAGCGACGGACCGTCGTATGCCTCAGCCTCGCGGATAGCCTTGAGGGTCTGTGCCTGGTCGGCGCCCATGGCAACCTGAGCCACATATACATAGCCGTAGGTAGAGGCGATGAGGCCGAGGTCTTTCTTGCGGATGCGTTTGCCGGCCGAAGCGAACTTGGCGATAGCGCCCAGAGGAGTAGCCTTGGACGACTGGCCGCCGGTATTGGAGTATACCTCGGTATCGAGAACGATTACATTTACATTCTCGCCGCTTGCCAGCACGTGGTCGAGACCGCCGAAGCCGATATCGTATGCGGCACCGTCGCCGGCGATGATCCACTGCGAACGGGCTACGATAAAGCCTTTCAGCTCGAGGAGTGCCTTGCATGTGTCGCAGCCGCAGGCCTCGCACATGGGCACGAGCTTGTCGGCAACTTCACGTGTTACGGCAGGGCTCATAGAGTTGTCGAGCCACTGCTGTGCAAGAGCCTTCATGTCGGCCGAGCACTTGTCGCAGGCAATGATCTGCTGCATTACTGCGCCTACACGCTCGCGCATCTTGTTGGTGGCGATCTTCATGCCGAGGCCGAACTCTGCGAAGTCCTCGAAGAGTGAGTTGCCCCAGGCCGGACCGTGACCGGCGGAGTTGGTGGTGTAGGGGGTTGAAGGAACAGAGCCAGAGTAGATCGACGAGCAGCCTGTAGCGTTGGCTACCATCTCATGGTCGCCGTAGAGCTGGCTGATGAGTTTCACGTAAGGAGTCTCGCCGCAACCCGAGCAAGCGCCCGAGAACTCAAAGAGAGGCTGTGCGAACTGGCTGTTCTTCACATTCAGTTTCACATCCACGAGGTTCTGCTTTGAGGTAACGTGCTTTGTGCAGTATGTCCACTCGTTCTGATGATCGAGCTGAGTCTCGAGGGGTTTCATCTGCAGGGCCTTCACGCCTTTCTTGCCGGGGCATACGTCTACGCAGTTGCCGCAACCGAGACAGTCGAGTACGTCGACAGCCTGGATGAAGCGCATGCCTTTGAATGTCGGGCCGAGTGCCGGAATTGTGCCGGCCTCGCCCATAGGCGATGCTGCAACCTCAGCCTCGTCGAGAACGAAGGGACGGATAGAAGCGTGGGGGCATACATAAGCACACTTGTTGCACTGGATACAGTTTTCTTCGAGCCATTCGGGAACGAAAGCAGCCACACCGCGTTTCTCGTAAGCAGCGGTGCCCTGTGCCCATGTGCCGTCTGCATTGTCCTTGAAGTCGCTTACTTTGAGGAGGTCGCCGTTCTGAGCGTTGATCGGGCGTACGATATCGTTGATAAATGCCGGATCGTCGTTCGCTACCTTGGGTTCGTCGGGGAGCTGAGCCCATGCCGGGTCAACGGCGAGCTTGTGGTATTCGCCGCCGCGGTCTACGGCCTGATTGTTCTTGTCCACTACATCCTGGCCCTTCTTGCCGTAGCTCTTCACGATGAATTTCTTCATCTGCTCGATGGCGAGATCTACGGGGATAACCTCTGTGATGCGGAAGAACGCGCTCTGAAGGATTGTGTTGGTGCGGTTGCCGAGACCGATTTCCTGAGCGATTCGGGTAGCGTTGATATAGTAAACTGTGATATTGTGCTCAGCGAAGTAGCGCTTGATGTTGTTGGGCAGGTTCTTTACCAGTTCCTCTCCTTCCCAGATGGTGTTGAGCAGGAATGTACCGCCGTCGCGGAGACCACGGGTAACATCGTACATACGCAGGTAAGCCTGTACGTGGCAAGCCACGAAGTTGGGGGTGTTTACCAGATATGTAGAGCGGATAGGCTTGTCGCCGAAGCGGAGGTGCGAGCAGGTAAAGCCGCCTGACTTCTTGGAGTCGTAGGCGAAATATGCCTGGCAGTATTTGTCGGTGTTGTCGCCGATGATCTTTACGGAGTTCTTGTTGGCACCTACAGTACCGTCGGCGCCAAGACCGAAGAACTTGGCCTCGAAAGTGCTTGCGTCGCCGAGGGCAACTTCAGGCATGAGGGGAAGCGAAGTGAAAGTCACGTCGTCGACTATGCCGAGAGTGAAGTGATCCTTGGGAGTGGGAAGAGCAAGATTCTCGTATACTGCGAGGATCTGGGCCGGGGTGGTGTCTTTCGAAGCAAGACCGTAACGGCCGCCTACGATTTCGGGCGCATTCTCTTTGCCATAGAAGCACTCCTTCACGTCGAGGTAGAGGGGCTCGCCGTTGGCACCGGGTTCTTTGGTGCGGTCGAGTACGGCGATACGTTTTGCGGTTGCAGGCACGGCTGCGAGGAAATGCTTGGCCGAGAAAGGACGATAGAGGTGTACTGCCACAAGGCCTACCTTCTCGCCTTTTGCAACGAGGCTGTCGATAGCTTCTTCGATGGCCTGTGTCACGCTGCCCATGGCGATGATCACGCGATCAGCATCGGGTGCGCCGTAGTAGTTGAACAGGTGGTACTCGCGGCCGCAGATCTTGCTGATCTCAGCCATATAGTTTTCTACGATCTCAGGAACGGCATTGTAGTGCTGGTTGCATGCCTCACGATGCTGGAAGAATACGTCGCCGTTTTCTGCCATGCCGCGAGCGACAGGAGCGTCGGGGGTAAGAGCGCGTTTGCGGAATGCGGCAAGTGCTTCGCGGTCGAGCAGCGGAGCCAGGTCTTCCTGCTCCATCACTTCGATTTTCTGTATCTCGTGAGAGGTACGGAAGCCGTCGAAGAAGTTGACGAAGGGCACGCTTGATTTGATAGTCGACAGGTGTGCGACACCGGCGAGATCCATAACTTCCTGTACCGAGCCTTCTGCAAGCATTGCGAAACCGGTCTGGCGTACCGACATTACGTCCTGATGGTCGCCGAAGATCGACAATGCGTGTGAAGCGATAGTACGGGCAGATACGTGGAATACGGAGGGCAGAAGCTCTCCGGCGATCTTGTACATGTTGGGGATCATCAGCAGGAGACCCTGCGATGCGGTGTAGGTAGTGGTAAGAGCACCGGCCTGAAGTGAGCCGTGTACGGCACCGGCGGCACCGCCTTCCGACTGCATTTCCTGTACCAATACTGTCTCGCCGAAGATGTTCTTGCGGCCTGCGGCAGACCACTCGTCGACGTATTCAGCCATCGTCGACGACGGTGTAATGGGGTAAATGGCTGCTACTTCCGAGAACATGTAGCTCACGTGGGCGGCTGCCTGATTACCGTCGCAGGTCAAGAATTTTTTTTCTTTACTCATAACGTTTGTAATCGTGATTATAATCTGTTTTTACTTCTTTCGTTTCAAGGGCAAATTTTGCCGATGCAAAGATAGTGTTTTTTTATTAAACCACCGCTATATATGTAGGCAAAAACAGAAAGGGGAGCAGAAATAAATGAATAATTCCTGCTCCCCACATTATGTCTTTGAATGTCAGATCTCGATGTCTTTGAATGTCAGATCTCGCTCATGAGGCCGGCCATTTTGGCCTTGATAGCGTCGTTGGCCGGATTGCCTATGCTTCCGGTATGCGTATGGCATACCGTGCGGTCGGGCCTGTAGCTGCCGTCGGCAACGGCTTCGCCAACACGACGGTAGGCGTCGCGGAAGGGGACACCAGACAGTACGAGGCGGTTAACTTCTTCGACTGTAAATATATAGTCGTAGCGCGGATCGTCGAGTATATTGTCTTTTACACGTATATGCCGCAGCATGAAGTCGGCCATTTCGAGGCTTTCGACGAGCTCGCTTGTCGCCGGGAAAAGTATGTCCTTCATCAGCTGCAGATCGCGGTTGTAGCCCAAGGGCAGATTTGCCGTCAGTATAGCCAGCTCTCCCGGTATCGACTGCAGGCGGTTACATTTGCCGCGCATGATCTCGAACACGTCGGGATTCTTTTTATGCGGCATGATCGACGAGCCTGTAGTAAGTTCGTCAGGGAAGGAAACAAAGCCGAAATTGCCGCACATCCACATGCAGATGTCGTGAGCCATGTGTCCCAAGGTCGATGCAACGGCGGCAATGGCTGCCGCTATGGCACGCTCCGTCTTGCCACGGCTCATCTGTGCGGCCACGACATTATAGTGGGGTCGGTCGAAGCCGAGCAGTCGGGTGGTCATTTCCCTGTCGAGCGGAAACGAAGAGCCATATCCGGCCGCGGAGCCGAGCGGATTCTGATTTGTGATGCGGTAGGCCGCCAGCACCATCTGCATGTCATCGGTCAGAGCCTCGGCATAGGCACCGAACCACAGCCCGAACGACGACGGCATAGCCACCTGCAGATGTGTGTAGCCGGGCATAAGCTTGTCGCGGTGTTCCTCTGAGAGAGATATGAGGCGGCCGAAGAGTCGGTCGACGGCATTTGCGAGTCTCTTGAGCTCGTCGCGGAAGAATAGCTTGAGGTCGACAAGCACCTGGTCGTTGCGCGAGCGCCCCGAGTGTATTTTCTTGCCTATATCGCCCAGGCGGGCGGTAAGCATGAACTCGACCTGAGAATGGACGTCCTCGACGCCTTCGTCAATCGTAAATTCTCCGCGTTCGATAGCCCCGGCGATATCCGACAGCGCCGGCAACAGTCTGGCGAGCTCGTCGTCTCCGAGCAGACCGATCTTGTTGAGCATGCGTATATGGGCCATGGAGCCTTCCACGTCGTATCGGGCCAGACGGAGGTCGAGCTCGCGGTCGCGGCCCACTGTATAGTTTTCGATTGCGGCATCAGGGTCGAATCCCTTGTTCCAGAGTTGTTTTGCCATTTGCTAAGTTCTTTATTAACTGAGGATAGATGTGTAGTGCCTCGTTTATTTCTTCGAGGCGTATGTATTCGTCGGCCATATGAGAACGCGAAGATTCTCCCGGGCCGATTTTGAGTGAAGGTATACCGTGCATCAGAGCCATGTCGGAAGTGGTGGGCGACACAAAAGGTTCGAGCCCGAGCGAGCATGCCGCCGCAAGCAGAGGATGACCGGGCATAAGGGCCGAAGCCTGTATGTGTGTCGATCTGGGCGTGAGCACGCTCCACTTTACCTGTTTCTGCAGCATCTCTACGGTCTCGGCATTGGTATACGCATCGGTAGTGCGCACGTCGGCCACGTAGCGGCACTGCGCAGGCACTACATTGTGCTGGCTCCCGGCTTCTATCATGGTCACGCTTACCTTTATCGGGCCGAGGACACTGCTCTCGAGTGGTGGAGAAAAGCTGCGCAGACGCCCGATGTCTTCAATGGCCCGATATATCGCATTGATGCCTTCGTCGCGCGCCGCATGCCCCTGACGGCCTTCGGCGACACAGTCGAGCACAAGCAGACCTCGTTCGGCCATTGCCGGCTGCATGCCTGTGGGCTCGCCTACAATAGCCATGTCGGGTTTCATGCCTCGTTTTTCGAGTTCGGGGAGCAAAGCCCTCATGCCCTGCGGCGACATGGTCTCCTCAGCCGCCGATATCGCTATGACGAGATTGAACGGCATAAGAGTGCCGGCCATGTCGACAAAGGTCTCGGCAAGCGCCACACCCGAGGCTCCGGCATCGTTGCTGCCGAGGCCATAAAGACAGCCGTCGGCGATGTCGGGCTTATAGGGATTGCGAGTATAGGCATCGGATGGCTTTACCGTGTCGTGGTGCGAATTGAGCAGGAGGGTAGGGCGTCCGGGCCTGAAGCCGGGTGCCACCGCAAAGATGTTGTTGTATATTCTTTGGGTCTCGAATCCGTGCCGGCCGAACCAGTCCTGCCAGATCGCGGCTGTCGCCTCCTCGTGCCCTGAGGTCGATGGCGTCGAGATGAGACGGCGCAAAAGTGCTACCGCATCGTCAAGCCGTGGGGGTGTATGGTATGCTTGCATCTCCGGCTCAAATTTTAACTGTCGTGCCTGCGTCGGGATGGAGCAGGGCTGCCGCATCGCAGATACGGACATGCTCTACACCGTCGGCACAGCACGACAGGGCATTCTGAAGTTTAGGCACCATGCCTTTCGCGACAGCGCCGCTCTCGCGCATCTGAGCGAACATATCGCCGGTCACTACGGGTATTACCGAGCTGTCGTCATCAGGATCGGCGAGGACGCCGGGCTTTTCGAAGCAGAAGGTAATTGCCGCCGACATGACTCCGGCGAGCGAACGCGCTACATTGCCGGCAACCGAGTCGGCGTTGCAGTTGAGCAGCGTCCCGTTCTTGTCGTGGCATATGGCGCATAACACGGGAGTATAGCCTTGGTCTATCAGCCCCGAGAGGAATCCGACGTTTATGCCCGTCGGAACGAGGTCGCCGACGAAACCGAAATCGACAGGATCTGCCGGCCGCCGGGTGGCTGCAATCGTATTGCCGTCGGCTCCTGACAGCCCGATGGCATTGCATCCCCGTGCCTGCAGCATGGCCACAATGCGCTTGTTGATCAGTCCGGCATATACCATGGTCACGACATCGAGTGTCTGGCGGTCGGTTATCCTTCGGCCTTCCACCATGCGTGCTTCCAGCCCGAGAGCCTTGCTCAGCCGGGTGGCCTCCTTGCCGCCGCCGTGTATCAGTACCTTCGGGCCTGACAGCGACGCGAAATCATTGAGGAACGAGTCGAGCGCCTCGGGATTGTCGACAATATTTCCGCCTATCTTTACTACGTTGACCATTGCTTAATCGAGGCTTTCGAGTAAACGTTTGATTACCGCCTGGGCTGAAATCTCGCGGTTGGCGGCTTCGGGTATCACTATGCTGCGGTCTGATTCGATTACCTCGTCGGTTACGATCATATTGCGGCGGACAGGCAGACAGTGCATGAAGTAGGCATTGTCGGTAAGGGCCATCTTGCGAGCGTCGACGGTCCAGCTCCTGTCGGTCGACAGCACCTTGCCGTAGTCGGCATCGTTGTATGCCGACCAGTTCTTGGCATATACGAAATCGGCGCCCTCAAAGGCCTTGTCCTGGTTGTATTCTATCCTTGCGCCGGCAGTGAATGCAGGGTCGAGCTCATAGCCGTGGGGATGCGTTATGACAAGGTCGTAGCCTGCGGCTGTCATCCATTCCGCGAAAGAGTTCGGCACTGCCTGGGGCAAGGCTTTGGGATGCGGCGCCCATGTCATCACTACCTTGGGGCGCTCCTTGGTCTTGTATTCTTCTATCGTGATAAGATCGGCGTAGCTCTGCAGCGGATGGCGCGTGGCGGCCTCCATGCTGAATACGGGGCGACCCGAATAGCGGATGAACTGCTCGATCACACGCTCCTCATAGTCCTCGGCCTTTGATTTGAGCCCGGCGAACGAACGGACTCCGATAATATCGCAGTAACAGCCCATTACGGGTATCGCCTCGAGCAGATGCTCGGCCTTGTCTCCATCCATGATCACGCCACGCTCTGTCTCAAGCTTCCACGCGCCCTGGTTGACGTCGAGCACCATCACGTTCATGCCTAAATTCATGGCGGCTTTCTGTGTCGACAGACGGGTACGCAGCGATGAGTTGAAGAATATCATCAGCAGCGTCTTGTTGCGGCCGAGGTCGGAATAGGTAAAGCGGTCTTTTTTTATTTGTAAGGCTTCGGCGACGGCCATGTCGAGCGGCCCGATGTCGCCTACGCATGTAAATTTCTTCATATCAGAGGATGGTCTTTTTGAATTCGTTTATAAATAATTGTGCCTCGGCCATAGAGAGCGACAAGGCCGGCAGCAGTCGAAGAGTCGCCTGTCCGGCGCCACCTGTGAATATGTGATGGCCGAACAGCAGCTCGCGGCGCAGCTCGGAGCCGGAATATCCGTCTACCTCGAAGCCAAGCATCAGTCCGCGGCCACGCACGTCGGTAACTTTGCCGATGGCCTGCAGTTCTTCCTTAAGATACCGGCCGACCTTGGCGGCATTCTCCACCAGATTCTCGGCTTCCATGACTTCGAGCACAGCTATTGCTGCCGCGCATGCCAGATGGTTGCCGCCGAAAGTAGTGCCGAGCATTCCTTTGCGAGCTTCGATGTCGGGCGCTATAAGCAGAGCTCCCATGGGGAAACCGTTGGCTATGCCTTTGGCGCAGCTTATGATATCGGGCCTTATGCCTGAATGCTGATGTGCGAAGAACTGCCCGGTGCGTCCGTAGCCCGACTGTATTTCGTCGAGGATAAGCTTGGTGCCGTTTGCCCTGCAGGCCTTTTCGGCTTCCCGGAGGTAAGCGTCGGTGGGCTCGTGTATGCCCGACACTCCCTGTATGCCTTCGATTATCATTGCGGCATACTTGCCTGTGGCGAGTTCGCTTCGCATTGCCTCGATATCGTTGAGCGGCACGAAGTTCACATTGTCGGTCTTGTTGAAAGGTGCCTGTATCGCCGGATTGTCGGTCGCTGCGACAGCGCCTGACGTGCGGCCGTGGAAAGCCTTGCCGACGGCGAGCACATGCTTGCGCCCTGTGGCGAAGGATGCGAGCTTGATGGCGTTCTCGTTGGCCTCGGCGCCTGAGTTGCACAGGAACAGATGGTAGTCGTCGTAGCCTGATGTTTTGCCGAGCAGCTCGGCAAGGCGAGTCTGTAGGGAGTTCTGTACGGAGTTGGAATAGAATCCGAGAGCCGCGGCCTGCCTGCTTATCGCTTCGGTATAATGCGGATGCGCGTGGCCTATCGAAATGACGGCATGACCTCCGTAAAGGTCGAGATAGTCGGTGCCGTCAGCGGTAAACACATGTGATCCTTTGCCGCGTACAGGTTCGATATCGTATAATGAATAAACATCAAATAGTTCCATTGTGTCAGAATGCAGAGGGTTTGAGACGGAGACCGGTGCGACGGTCGAGGCCGAACATTATGTTCATGTTCTCTACGGCCTGGCCGGATGCTCCCTTGAGCAGATTGTCTTCCGCGCAGGTTATGAGCAACTTGTCGCCGTGTTTTTCTAAATTGATTATAGCCTTGTTGGTGTTTACCGCCTGCTTGAGATCTACGGGCCTGTCACTTACGACGGTAAATGGAGCATTGCGGTAGAAGTCCTTGTAGAGCGCTATCGCATCTTCTTCGCCGAGCGGACAGTCGAGGTGCGTTATGGCGAATATGCCACGGGCGAAGTCGCCGCGCACAGGCACGAAATTTATCGCGGCGGAGTGGCCGGGCTGCAGCTTTTCGAGTGTCGCGCCTATTTCTGTAAGATGCTGGTGGGTAAACGCTTTGTACACCGACAGATTGTCGTTGCGCCAGCTGAAATGTGTCGTGGCCCCGGGCTTCACACCGGCTCCGGTAGAGCCTGTAATGGCCGTGATGCAGATATCGCCGGCATGAGGGAGCAGACCCTTGTACGCCAGCGGCAGCAGCGACAGCTGTATAGCGGTGGCGAAACAGCCGGGATTGGCAACGGAACGGGCTTTGGCGATTCGTTCGCTGTTGAGTTCCGGTAGGCCGTACACATAGTTGTCGCTCTCGTCGCGATAGTCCTGTGCCAGATCTATCACTTTAAGATGCTCCGGGCGCTCGTTCTCGTCCCAGAACTTACGGCTCTGGCCGTGGGCGCCACACATAAACAGCAGATCTGCTTCTTCAAGAGGATGGCTGTCGGAAAAGCATAGATCGGTCTCGCCGAGCAATCCCTGGTGTACATCCGTTACAGGCTTGAGCGCGTTGCTGGTGGAGTGTACGAACACGATCTCGACTTCGGGATGATTGATCAGCAGACGCAGGAGCTCGCCGGCAGTATAGCCGGCGCCTCCGATAATACCTATTTTAATCATTTGGCGGCGGTGTTATTCGTTTTTGCCGTTGCGCAGCTGATTGTTGTGATATATCTTCATCTGGTTGGCCAGGATCTTTGTGAAGCCTTTGATGTCGTCGGCTGTCCAGGCTTTGTTGACCTCTCCGTACTCGCCGAAGTCGGTTTTCATCAGATCAAAGGGAGAGTCTACGCCGACAAGCACATAGCTGTAAGGGCGCAGTAAGAGTTCTACCGTGCCGCTTACGTTGCGCTGGGAGCTTTCGAGCATACGCTCGATATCGCGCATTACCGGCTCGAGGTACTGGGCTTCGTGAAGGAACATGCCGTACCATGTGGCCACCTGGTCCTTCCAGTACTGCTGCCACTTTGTGAGGGTGTGCTTCTCGAGCATTTTGTGAGCCGCGATTATAAGTATCGGGCCTGCGGCTTCGAATCCTACGCGGCCTTTTATGCCTATTATGGTGTCGCCTATATGCATGTCGCGGCCAATGGCGAAACGGGCGCCGGCAGCCTCGACAGCACGGATGGCATCGACGGGATTGTCGTATGTTTTGCCGTTGACAGCTTTTATTTCTCCTTTGTCGAAGCTTATTGTGAGCTTTTCGGGCTCGGTGGCTGTAAGCTGTGACGGGTAGGCTTCTTCAGGAAGAGTCTGCTCGGAGTGCAGTGTCTCTTTGCCGCCTATCGATGTGCCCCAGAGGCCCTTGTTGATCGAGTATTCGAGTTTTTTGAAGTCGGCCTCATAGCCGTGGCTTCTGAGGTATTCGATCTCGTATTCACGGGTCAGGACCATGTCGCGTGTTGGGGTAATGATTTCGATCTCAGGAGCGAGAATCTGGAATGTGAGGTCGAACCGCACTTGATCGTTACCGGCGCCTGTCGAGCCGTGGGCTATGGCGTCGGCGCCTATCTTTTTGGCATATTCTATGGTCGCGATAGCCTGGAATATACGCTCCGAGCTTACCGATATGGGGTATGTGCCGTTGCGGAGTACGTTGCCGGCAATCATATAGCGTATGCTTTTGTTGTAATACTCGTCGGTCACATCGAGGGTGGCGTGTGAGGCGGCGCCGAGACGGCGCGATTTGTCGGCGATCACTTCAAGCTCTTCGTCAGAGAAGCCGCCGGTGTTGGCTATTGCGGTGTGAACCTCATATCCGAGATCTTCGCTGAGGTATTTTACGGCAAACGATGTGTCAAGCCCTCCCGAGAATGCCAGGAGTACTTTCTTCTTTTTTTCTTGTGTCATTGTGTATTGTTTCGATTTCAGTAGAGTAAAGCTCTGTGCTTGCAGCTATTTGAGATGCAGTACTTTGTTTATTGTGTTTTTGAGCTTGATAATGTAGGGGTTTGTCTGTTGGCTCCCGGAAAGCGGTTGCTTCGGGTCATAAAGCATGCCCGTGCACAGACACATGCGTCGGTTGTTGCGCTGCAGGATGTCGTAGTTCCTGCATCCCTCGCAACCTCGCCAGAATTCCTCATCATCGGTAAGCTCCGAAAATGTAACCGGTTTATAGCCCATTCGAGAATTGAGCTTCATGACCGGGAGCGATGTAGTGATGGAGAAAATCTTAGCGAACGGAAATCGAAGTCGAGCCAGCTCGAACGTTTTCGCCTTGATGGCGCCGGCAAGGCCAAGATGGCGGTAATCTGGGTCGACAATCAATCCGGATGTCGCTACATAATCACCATGACTCCAGCACTCGATGTAGCTGAACCCGACCAGACGGTCTCCGTGCAACGCAACCACGCTTTTGCCGCCGCTTATCTTAGCCGCGATATATTCGGGGGAGCGTTTCGCTATACCTGTGCCTCGCTGTTGCGCCGATTCGTAGATCATATGCACTATCTGCTCGGCATATCGGGTATGCTCGGGTTCGGCAAACTTCACTGTAATGTCTTTGATGTCCATTTTGTAAGTTTCCGAAATTAATTGTACACCCCCACAACACGGGCCTGAACCCGGGCTGCGGGGGTAATGTTCGTGAATATGTTATAATTATAACTTGTCGGGGTGACAGGATTCGAACCTGCGACCACCTGGTCCCAAACCAGGTGCGCTACCGGACTGCGCTACGCCCCGAATGCGACTGCAAAGTTAATGCTTTTTTTTTGATTACAAACAATAAAATATCGATTAAAAAAATTGATCTGTTTTTAGACCTCCTTACTCAATATTTGTTAATGCAGGGATTCGATGGCTGAAAGTTATAAACATTATCTCCACTTATCAACAGCCGCAAGCGGTTATCAACATAAAAGTGATTTTCGTGGAACAAAATTTTTTTGTTTCACATATTCTTCGTTACTTTGCATCCACAATCTCTCACACTCGCATAACAATGGGAAAAATCATAGCGATAGCAAACCAGAAAGGCGGCGTAGGCAAGACCACTACCACCATCAATCTTGCGGCATCACTTGCCGCCGAGGGTAAGAAGGTGCTCATAATCGACGCCGATCCCCAGGCAAACGCAACGTCAGGTTACGGCATAGATCCCCGGTCGATGACCTCTTCGATTTATGAATGTATGGTCGACGGTTATCCTCTCGACGGCTCCGAGGTCGCCACTTGTATGGACGGTCTGTTCCTTGTCGGTTCGCGTATCGATCTGGCCGGTGCCGAGATAGAGCTTATATCGAAGCCCGACCGCGAAAATGTACTCGCGCGGCTTCTAAAGCCTGTCAAGGATAAGTACGATTATATAATCATCGACTGCTCGCCTTCGCTGGGCCTTATAACCGTCAATGCGCTCACTGCAGCTGATTCGGTAATTATACCGGTGCAGGCCGAGTATTTCGCGCTTGAAGGTATAAGCAAGTTGCTCAATACGATACGTATCATCAAGTCGCGTCTTAATCCGCATCTCGAGATAGAAGGTTTCCTGCTTACCATGTACGATGCCCGTCTTCGTCTGGCAAATCAGATATACGAGGAGCTGAAAGGACATTTCGCCGATATGGTGTTCAATACCGTGATTCCGCGAAACATACGATTGAGCGAGGCTCCGAGTCATGGCCTGCCGGCCTTGCTCTACGATGGCGAGAGCCGTGGTGCGACAAGTCATATCCTGTTGGCAAAGGAACTTATCGCCAAGCACTCAAAGAAACAGAAAATAAGGAGCTGAGATAAGAGCCCCTGCGGCCGATTCTTTTGTCACAAACCGAAAAATTAAGTCATATGTCAGTAAAACGCAATGCCCTCGGGCGCGGACTTGATACTTTGATACCTATGGACGATGTGCCGGCTCGCGGCACATCGGCTATCAATGATATACCTCTCGATTCGATCACTCCTAATCCCGACCAGCCCCGTAAGATGTTTGACGACGAGGCTCTCGAGGAACTCGCTTCATCTGTCCGACAGCTCGGCATCATTCAGCCGCTGTCCCTACGCAAGACAGGCCCCGACAGCTATCAGATCATAGCCGGCGAACGCCGATACCGCGCCGCTCTCATGGCCGGTCTGACTTCCGTACCTGCCTATATACGCACGGCAAATGACGTGGAACTGACCGAAATGGCTCTTATCGAGAACATTCAGCGTGAGGACCTCAACGCTATAGAAATTGCTCTTACATTCCGCAAACTCATTGACCAGTACAATCTTACTCAGGAAGAGATGAGCAAGCGCATAGGCAAAAAACGTGCTACAGTAGCCAATTTCCTGCGCCTGCTGCGTCTGCCTGCCGAGGTTCAGCTCGGCCTGCGCGACAGACTCGTGGATATGGGTCATGCGCGAGCCTTGCTCACGATATCCGATCCGGCCCTGCAGCTTAAGCTGTATAATGAGATACTCAAGCAAGGCCTGTCGGTGCGCAGGGTAGAGGAGCTGGCGAAACAATACGAGAACGGTAACGTGGCCGCTAAATCACGTTGCAGGCCTGCGATGAACGACAGCGATTACGATGTGCTCAAGCGTCATCTTTCGTCGGTATTCCGTACACCGGTGCAGTTCTCCTGTAACAAGCAGGGGCGTGGACGTATTACATTCCAGTTCAAAGACGAAAGCGAGCTCGAACGTCTTATCACACTCTTTGACTCTCTCAAAAATGAATAACTTTAAACACAGGCTTCTGACCCTTGCGCTGCTCTTCGCCGGACTGTTTGTCGCCGTCCCCGAAGCGTTGTGTGATGAGCCTCATATGCCTGTAAAAAAGTTTGTTGCCGATACCGTTGCTTCAGCTCCCGATTCGGTGGAGGTGCAGCTGGGTAGTGCGGAAATAAATACCGAACTGCCCGACAGCATAGCCCGTCTGCTGGATGAATCTCCCTACGACCGCTGGGAGCCACTGGAGACGGAGTTCAATCCCGATCCTACAAGAGCCGTATGGATGGCTGCGCTCTTTCCCGGTCTCGGACAGCTCTACAACCGCCGCTACTGGAAGTTGCCTATAATTATAGGCGGCTATCTCGGACTCGGCTATGCCACCTCATGGAACAACGGCATGCTCAACGACTACACCCGGGCCTATCGTGACATAATGGACAATGACCCGTCGACAAACTCATACATGAACTTTTTCCCTCCGAACACACAGGAGAGCGACCTCGACCGTACCTGGCTTACCAATGTACTGCAGTCGCGCAAGAACTTCTACCGTCGCAACCGCGACCTGTGTATCATAGCCATGGTGGGTGTCTACCTTGTGGCTATGGTCGATGCTTATGTCGATGCCTCTTTGTCGCATTTCGATATCTCTCCGGAATTGTCGATGGATGTAGCTCCGGCTGTCTTTCAGGACACCCGTGGCGCCCGACCGTCGCTCGGCCTCGTGTGGGCCTTTAACTTCTAATATCCACTGCAATGAAAGCTCTGTATAAATATCTTCTTGTCGCCGCCTTAGGCGCTTCCGCACCGCTGGTTTCCGCCCAGTCGGTGCGCGATGTATCCGATGCACTCAAGACTCCCGATATCATAGTGCCGCAAAGTTTCGAGACCGATACTAAAGCTATGCTCGAAGACTGGTATCTCAAGAATTACATCATCCTCGACTATGAAGTAGACGGCAAACCTCAGGATCAGGTGTCCGACGAAGTGCTTATGGACCGCCTGAGCAAGATACCGTCGATCATCGAGATGCCTCTCAACGGTCCGGTTCGCAATATGATCAACTTCTATGCCAACCGCAAGCGTCAGCTTGTTGAGAACATGCTTGGTCTGAGCATATATTACATGCCGATTTTCGAGGAAGCTCTCGAGCGTCACGGCATGCCGAATGAACTTCGTTTCCTGCCTGTGATAGAATCGGCGCTGGTGCCTACCGCAGTATCGCGAGCCGGTGCGGCAGGTCTGTGGCAGTTTATGCCCCAGACAGGACGTGGCGAAGGTCTTGAGATAAACAGCCTCATAGACCAGCGGCGCGATCCTTATCTGTCGTCTGATGCGGCTGCGCGTTACCTTAAAAAACTATACGAGGCATACGACGACTGGTCGCTTGCCATCGCGGCTTACAACTGCGGCCCCGGTAATGTGAACAAGGCGATACGTCGTGCCGGTGGCGGCAAGAAAGATTTCTGGCAGATATATCCCTTCCTTCCCAAAGAGACACGCGGTTATGTGCCGGCTTTTATAGCCGCCAACTATATCATGACCTATCACAAAGATCACAGCATATCTCCGGCTCTGGCCAAGAAACCTATCGTTGTCGATACCGTGCATGTGACACGTCGTGTGCATTTCGCCCAGATTTCGGATGTCATGGGTATTCCTATGGCCGAATTGCGTGCACTGAATCCTCAGTTCCGCAAGGACGTGATTCCGGGCGATATCAAGCCGTATTCTCTCGTGTTGCCTTCTCTGCAGGCTCTCGCCTATATTGCAAATGAAGACTCTATCGTGAACCACAATGCCAAGCAATATGCTCGCAGGGGATATGTAGAGCCGGCTACAACAGCTTCGGTCGGACGTGACGCCAAGGGTGAGTACTACGACGAGGAAACAATCGAATACCATACCGTACGTCGGGGCGAGAATCTCAAAAGCATCGCCAAGAAATATGGTGTGACAACCGCGCAGATAAGAAAGTACAACAAAATAGGCAAGAGCCTTAAACGCGGTTCGAAGCTCAAGATCGTTACAGTCGTGCGCCGTTATAAACCGGTAGAACAGGCCGAACCTGAAGAAAGCACGGATTCCAAGATCAAGGAAATCGAGCACGACGAGTCGGCCGACACCACGACTGTCGCTCCGGCTATGGCTATACCGACAGATTCTCTCGCAGCTGATTCGGTGCCCGATATCAATGATGTGACAAACGCTTTTGCCGATGCGCACGATGAGAACATCGACAAGGAGGAAGAGGCTCCTAAACAGGAGGTCAAGCCGGTAAAGGCTGAGCAGAAACAGCAGGCCGCTCCTAAAAAAGCTGCAGAGACTCCAAAGCCGCAGAACGTGATTTATACCGTGCGTCGTGGCGATAACCTCAGCAAAATAGCGAAGCGATATGGTGTGACCGTAGCCGCTATCAAACGTGCCAACAATATGGGCGGAGACAACATACATCAGGGTCAGAAACTTAAGATACCTCAGAAATAAACCTGTTACACATATATGGAAAAGAAAACTATCGTTCCGGATTTGCCGGCGGCAGATGTCGATCCTGTCGATCTGCCGGAAAACGCATTTACCGAGCTTGCTGCCGATGAGGAGTATCGTCCGGTAATGCACCCTGCGCGCGACTATCCCGAAGTAACTCCCTATTCGGTTACCATGGGTCTCGTGCTTGCCGTAATTTTCAGTGCCGCCGCGGCATATCTCGGCCTTAAAGTAGGTCAGGTGTTTGAGGCTGCGATTCCTATCGCTATCATCGCTGTAGGTCTTTCGGCTCAGCTCAAAAAGAAAAATCCTCTGGGGCAGAACGTGATAATCCAGTCGATAGGCGCCTGCTCGGGTGTGATCGTAGCCGGTACTATCTTTACGCTCCCGGCTCTCTACATACTGCAGGAGAGTCATCCCGAGATTACTGTCAACTTCCTTGAGCTCTTCCTCAGTTCTCTCTTCGGTGGCATACTGGGTATATTGTTCTTCATTCCTTTCCGCAAGTATTTCGTAAAGGATATGCACGGCAAGTATCCCTTCCCCGAAGCAACCGCGACCACACAGGTGCTTATCAGCGGTCAGGGTAAGAGCGAGGGCTCGGGCAGCCAGGCTAAGATCCTTGTACTTGCTTCGCTCGTCGGCGGTCTCTACGACTATATCGTCGCTACATTCGGCTTCTGGGCCGAGACTGTGACCACAACCGCCTATTCGTGGGGCCAGGCTCTTGCCGACAAGTTTAAATTCGTATTTTCATGCAACACCGGCGCTGCCGTACTTGGTCTTGGTTATATCGTGGGCCTGAAGTATGCGTTTGTCATATTTGCCGGTTCTGTGTTCGTATGGTGGTTCATCATACCTCTTATGGGCACCTACGGATCTGCCGAAATCACGGCTATGTCGCCCCAGCAGATCTTCGGAGATTATGCGCGAATGATAGGTATCGGCGGTATCGCGATGGCCGGTATCATCGGCATCGTCAAGTCGCGTGGCATTATCGGTCAGGCAGTCGGTCTTGCAGCCCGTGAGCTTAAAGGACAGCAGACCGCGGCCAAGCCCGTGCGCTGGCAGCTCGACATATCCATGAAGCATATCGCCTACCTCACGGCCATTGCTCTTGTTGGTGTGCTGCTGTTCTTCTGGTTCGGTGTCATACATACTTTCTGGCAGGCTCTTGTAGCATGGCTTGTCGTTACCGTCATAGCGTTCCTCTTTACCACAGTTGCTGCCAATGCCATCGCTATCGTAGGCTCAAATCCTGTGAGCGGCATGACTCTCATGACCCTTATCATCGCTTCGGGTGTATTTGTCGGCATAGGCCTCAGCGGCACAAGCGGTATTGTGGCAGCTATGGTTCTCGGTGGTGTCGTTTGTACGGCTCTGTCGATGGCCGGTGGCTTTGTGACCGACCTCAAGATAGGTTACTGGCTCGGTTCAACCCCCAAAAAGCAGGAAACATGGAAATTCCTCGGCACACTTGTGTCGGCGGCTACTGTCGGCGGTGTCATGCTGATGCTCAACGAGGTGTACGGTTTTACCGGTCCTGATGCCATGGCGGCTCCTCAGGCTAACGCGATGGCTAAGGTTATCGAGCCCATGATGATGGGCGGCGCCACTCCGTGGATGCTTTATATTGTAGGCGCGATACTTGCCCTGCTGCTCAACTGGCTCGGTGTTCCGGCACTCGCTTTCTGCCTCGGCATGTTCCTGCCCCTGCAGCTCAATACCCCGATGCTCGTCGGCGGTCTTGTGTCATGGTTTGTAGGACGCAGCTCCAAGGATGCTGTCGTATGCAAGGCTCGCAACGACCGTGGCACACTGATAGCCTCCGGCCTTATCGCAGGTGGTGCCTTGTTCGGTGTGTTCGCTGCCATCACAATTTTCTGCGGCTTCCCCGTACCGACAAACGGCAATGAGTTACAGCCTCAGATTCTGGGCCTTGTGGCTTACGCAGCTCTTATCGCATTCCTCTGCATAGCATCGCGCAAAGCTAAATGAAACACCGTAGTGAGATCCTGGCTATTGCCGTTCCGGCGATAGTAAGCAATATCACTACACCCCTTCTGGGCATCGTCGATGTGGCTGTAACAGGCCATATCGGCGCTGCTCTATATATAGGGGCTATCACAGTCGGTGGAGCTATGTTCAACATGCTTTACTGGTTGTTCAATTTCCTGCGCATGGGCACCACCGGCTTTACTGCGCAAGCCTACGGTACCGGCGATACGTCACATACATCCCTTATCTTTTACCGCAGTCTTATCGTCGGGCTGATTATCGGTATTGCGATACTTCTTCTCAGCAGACCCATCGGCTCACTGGTGCTCGGCTTTATGGATGCCGACGGACCGATGCGCGATCTCGCGCTCAGATATTTCTCTATATGCATATGGGGAGCTCCGGCGGTGCTTATGACCTATTCCATGTCGGGCTGGTTCCTTGGTATGCAGGATTCACGGGCACAGATGTGGATGGCCATTGTTACCAATGTGGTAAACATAGCAGTCAGCATAAGCCTTGTGTTCGGCTTTGGATGGAAGATAGAAGGTGTCGCTACCGGCACTCTCACGGCCCAGTGGATCGGTCTCCTTGCCGGAGCTGTGATGCTTGTGTCGAAATACCGTCCGGCTATGCCACCTCTCGCTAAAGTATTCGAGCTATATCCGCTCCTCCGCTTTTTCCGCGTAAACGGCGATATCTTCTTGCGCACGGCTTGCCTTGTCGCCGTTACCCTGTGGTTCACTCATGCCGGCGCTATGGCCGGGACTGACATACTTGCGGCCAATGCACTGCTCATGCAGCTGTTTATGCTGTTCTCTTTCTTTATGGACGGTTTCGCATTTGCCGGCGAGGCTCTCTCGGGCAAGTATGCAGGGCGTACCGACATGGACAGTCTTGATTCGTTGGTGCGGTCGTTGCTCAGGACAGGGCTGGTCAGCGCGCTTGTTTTCAGTCTGGTATATTTTATCGCAGGAGAACAGATAATGGGTCTGCTTGCCGAGGACCCCGGCGTTGTCGATACCGCACGGCGTTATCTGCCGTGGGCTGTCGCGGTTCCGCTCTGCGGTTTTCTCGCTTTTGTGTGGGACGGTATTTTTGTCGGTCTTGTGCGCACACGTTCCATGCTTGTGTCAATGGCCATTGCCCTTGCCGTCTTCTTCTTGACCTATTATATCTTCCGCACGCCGATGGGCAACGACGGCCTGTGGCTTGCATTCGATGCCTATCTTATTGTGCGTGGCGCAGTGCTATGGCTCGATTTCAGGCACTGGCGGCGATCCACCTTGCGATAAGCCGTGGTGTCGGTGTGTCGGGTATCTCGAGCCGGCCTTTGATGCCCAATCGCTCTGCCGCTATAATGAAATGTTCGAGAGCTATGCCCATATCGAGCATAGTGTAGGTGTTGTCGCTTGCCGAGCTAAACGTCACATTGCCGTATCTGTCGGCCTTGGCTCGCCAGGGCTGTGAGTTCACTGCCGAAGGCGCAAGCCTGATGGCCTCGAGCACAGTGCGGCAGACTGCAGGCGTCTCTTTGTTCAGTTCGAACAGTTCGTCGAAATCCTTGCGCTTTGAGCTGTGGGCAAGAGCCGATGTCACGCGCTCAAGAAACCGCCGGTGTGATGATGCGTGACCGAACGCTATTACGGCCGCTATTTTTTCGCCTTCGCGAATCCTGGCCTTTTTGCCTGCATCCGATTGATTGAACGTACCGCCGACCCAACAGCTGCCGAGCCCCTGCGCGGTAAGTGACAGAACGCAGCGCTCGGCTGCCATCGCGCATCTGAGCGTGGATGAGTCACTTCCGTCGCAAACGAGAGCGAGCCATGCCGGAGCATCCTTTATAACGCCGTAGCTGCCTATGCTGCCGCTCAGACTGCTGTTTACGACAACTATACGGTATCCGTCCTGATCCGGCAGGTCAAGCCGTTCTATGATACTGCGGTCCGGTTCCTGCCCGGTAAATGTGCGCACCGAATGGCGTGCGGATATGGCTTCATACAAATTCATGCCCGAAGTTAAATTATTTTGACTACATTTGCAAGAAAAAGAGCATATGACATTTGACGAATACCAGCAGCGAGCGCTCGCGACAGCTATTTATCCGCGTGAGGCCGGCATTGTATACCCTGTTCTCGGCCTTGCCGGCGAAAGCGGCGAGGTGGCCGATAAAGTGAAAAAGACTATCCGCGACCATGACGGAGTGTTCGACCAGGAGGTCAGGACCGAGATTGCCAAAGAAGCCGGCGATGTGCTGTGGTATCTTGCGGCCCTTGCGCGCGAGCTCGGTATGTCGCTCGAAGATATTGCCGGGATGAATATAGAGAAGATAAGTTCGCGCAGCATGCGCGGCAAGCTCCACGGCAGCGGCGACAACAGATAAAAATGTCGCCGGAGAAATATCCCCGGCGACATATTATACGCTTGCAGGCAATTGTTATTTGCCGTTGGCTGTTACGTTAGGATTAATCCTGGCGGTAGGCTTTGCCTGATCAGGAATATCCTCGGCAGATGCTACGATAATAACAGGGTAGCGGACGACTGCTGTTGCCGGTGATTTGTCGACGGCAAACAGTGCACAGGTAATATCGAGAGTGTGACGGCCGACGGGAGTCTGCTCGGTTGTACCGAACTTGAAGGTAAACGGGCTCTGGAAAGACGATCCCAGATAGTATCCGTCCCAGTAGAATATCGCGTCGGTTATAAACGCTGCCTTGCCGGCCTCGTTGTTGGTCACTGTGATGCTCTGTACCTCGGCTATGTCGCCTTGTACCACGTAGATATTGCCATCATGTTCGACGGCGTTCTCAAATGTTATGTCGAACGTAACATTTGGCACATCGTCGTCATCGCTGCACGACACCAATGCGAATGTCGGCACGAGAAGGAGAAGGAGATAAATAAACTTTTTCATTTTGGTTATGAATTAAAACGGGTTTTGGTTATGTTCAGTTTTTGAATACCAGATCGCCGTCGCTCACATCTATTACGATAGGATGTGTCCGGTCGACTTTCTGGGCAAGTATGTCTTTCGACAGTTGGTTGAGCACAAGCCGGTGGATTGCTCTCTTTACCGGACGTGCGCCAAATTCGGGGTCATAGCCTTCGTCGGCGAGGAAGCTCAGAGCCTCGGGTGTGATGCGGAGCTCGATGCCTGAAGAGTGCGCGAGCATCTTTTGTATCGATTTGATCTGCAGGCCGACGATCTCTTCTATTTCCGCACGGTTGAGCGGCGTGAACATTATGATCTCGTCGATACGGTTGAGGAATTCGGGCCGTATTGTCTGCTTGAGCATTTCGAGAACCTGGTTCTTCGTCTCTTCTACGACTGTGGCTTTGTTCTCGGGCGTAAGTTTCGCGAAATTCTCACGTATCACATTCGAACCCATATTGGAGGTCATGATGATGATAGTGTTCTTGAAGTTCACGCTTCGGCCCTTGTTGTCGGTCAGACGGCCGTCGTCAAGCACCTGCAGAAGAATATTGAATACATCGGGGTGCGCTTTCTCTATCTCGTCGAAAAGGACTACAGAGTACGGCTTGCGCCTTACGGCTTCGGTAAGCTGACCGCCCTCGTCGTAGCCTACGTATCCCGGAGGCGCGCCGACAAGACGCGACACGGAGTGCTTCTCCTGATACTCCGACATGTCGATACGTGTCATCATGTTCTCGTCGTCGAAGAGGTATTCGGCCAGGGCTTTTGCAAGCTCTGTCTTGCCTACGCCTGTGGTGCCGAGGAATATGAAAGATCCGATGGGCCGTTTGGGGTCGTTGAGCCCGGCGCGGCTGCGGCGGACGGCATCGGCTATCGCGGCGATGGCTTCGTCCTGTCCTACTACACGGTTGTGCAGCTCTTCTTCGAGGTGCAGAAGTTTCTCTTTTTCGCTCTGTACCATTTTGTTGACAGGAATGCCGGTCCAGCGCGACACTACATCGGCAATGTCCTCGGCATCGACTTCCTCTTTGATGAGAGCTTTTTCGCCCTGCATCATTGCCAGCTGCTCCTGAGTGGTCTGTATCTCTTTCTGCTTGTTGGCAATGGATGAATAGCGTATCTCGGCCACACGTGCGTAGTCGCCCTCGCGCTCGGCTTTGTCGGCTTCGAAATTGAGCTGTTCGATATCGATCTTGTTCTGCTGTATGCGGCTGATAAGATCGCGCTCGGCCTTCCACTTGGCGGAAAATTCCTTTTCTTCCTCGCGAAGTTCAGCGATGCTCTTCTCGATGGCTTTTACCTCGTCGTCGCGGCCTTCACGCTTGATGGCCTCGCGTTCGATTTCTTTCTGTGCTATCTGGCGAGTGATATCGTCGAGGGCCTGAGGCACCGAATCAATCTCCAGTTTCAGCTTCGAGGCGGCCTCGTCGATAAGGTCGATAGCCTTGTCGGGCAGGAAACGGTCGGTAATATATCGCTCGGAGAGCTGTACGGCGGCGATAATCGCCTCGTCGCGGATGCGCACCTTGTGGTGGTTCTCGTAGCGCTCCTTAAGGCCACGGAGAATAGCGATCGCAGATGTCTCGTCGGGCTCGTTGACCATTACTTTCTGGAAACGGCGCTCGAGGGCCTTGTCCTTTTCGAAGTATTTCTGGTATTCGTCGAGGGTAGTGGCGCCGATGCTGCGCAGCTCGCCACGTGCCAGGGCCGGCTTGAGTATGTTTGCCGCATCCATGGCGCCTTCGCCTTTGCCTGCTCCGACAAGAGTGTGTATCTCGTCGATGAAAAGTATTATCTCGCCGTCGGCCGAGGTGACTTCGTTCACTATCGCCTTGAGTCGTTCCTCAAACTCGCCTTTGTATTTTGCACCGGCGACAAGGGCGCCCATGTCGAGCGAATAGATCTGTTTTGTCCTCAGATTTTCAGGAACATCGCCACGTACTATACGGTGTGCGAGCCCTTCGGCGATAGCCGTTTTGCCCGTGCCCGGTTCGCCGATGAGCATAGGGTTGTTTTTCGTTCGGCGTGATAGTATCTGCAGCACACGGCGTATCTCTTCGTCACGTCCGATCACAGGATCGAGCTTGCCGGCACGTGCGCGTTCATTCAGGTTGATGGCGTATTTCGAGAGGGCGTTGTATGTCTCTTCGGCGCCCTGGTCGGTGGCTTTCTTGCCCTTCCTCAGTTCTTCGATCGCGGCCATAAGCTCTTTCTTGGCCAGACCGGCATCTTTAAGAATCGTGGAGGCAGACGAATTGACCTCGAAGATAGCTACCAGCAGGGCCTCGAGTGTCACGTACTGGTCGCCCATGTCCTTTGACACATCGAGCGCTTTTTGCAGCACGTCGTTGGATGTGCGGCTGAGATATGGCTCCGAGCCCGATACTTTGGGCAATGCGGCGATTTCGGCGTCGACCGAACGTGTTACCGTTGCCGGGTTGGCCCCTATCTTCTGGAAAATAAAATTTACCACTGTCTCGCCTTCATCTATGATGCCTTTCAGAAGGCATACAGGTTCGATAGCCTGAGAGCCGGCCCCTCGGGTAATCTCAACGGCTTTTGTGATAGCCTCCTGCGATTTAATGGTGAAATTATTGTAGTTCATAATATGAAGTAGTTGAATGTTCCCTGTTTGTTTATATTCAATTAGTTTAACAAATATGCTGTGTATTTTGTTTTGCTGTGTCAGGGATATGATGCAATATTTGTGCCAGAAGCTGTAAAGTGACAAAATTGACACCCAGGCTACAAATTTTGTCTGTTTTTTTTGCAAGATTACATGCTTTGTTAGTATCTTCGCATCGTGAAACCTCCACGGAGGATTACTTTGTAAACAGAACGAAACTACTCTATATAATTATGATATTCAATTTCAGAATAGTATCCGACGAGGTCGACAATTTCAAACGCGAAATTCAGATCGACTCGACAGCGACCTTCCTTGATCTCAAGAAAGCTATTTGCAAGAGTGTCGGCTATGACTCTACTCAGATGAGCTCGTTTTTCCTTTGCGACCGTAATTGGGAGAAGGAAAAGGAAATTACATTTGAGGATATGGATTCCGACGATGATGAGGTATACATCATGGATGAGTCGCCTCTCGACGAGTTTATCGAGGATGAAGGTCAGAAGCTGCTTTATGTCTTCGACTACATTACCGAGAGAGCTTTCTTTATTGAGATGACCGAGATGGTTCCGGGCAAGACTTTGCGTGAGCCTCTCTGTACTCTCGCCATGGGCACACCGCCGCCTGAGTCGGTAGATCTCGACGAATTCGACGCTAAGCTCGACGCTAAAGCTGCTCAGGCCAATACTGATCTTGACGAAGATTTCTATGGCGCCGACAGCTATAATGAAGACGAGTTTGATGCCGAAGGTTTCGACGAGATGACATTCGACGAATAAGTATACTTCGATATCGTGACTTATTTTCCCCGCTGGCCAGGCCTGCCGGGGTTTTAGCGCATAATATTTTAATCTCCTTTTAAGAAGTGTTCGAATCGCTCTCCGCTTTATTCTCGGCTAACAGCTGGCTCTATACCGTGCTGGCCCTGATAGCCATTATTTCGACACTTCTTATTATAATCATCATTCTTTCCGAGAACCGCAACCCTGTCAAATCGCTTGCATGGGTTACGGTTCTGCTTCTGCTCCCTGTTGTCGGGCTTATCTTGTATCTTTTCTTCGGACGCAGCATCAAGAACACCCGTATGATATCGCGGCGCAGCCGACGTAAATTGCGGCGGCACGAAGGGCGGACATTCTCCGACCCGAGAAGCGCCGGACTCACTCCCGAATCCCTGCAGCAGATCAATCTGGGCCGTTCGCTTACCGGAGCACAGTATTACGGCGACAATACCGTAGAGGTCTTTACGGGCGGCAAGGACAAATTCGCGGCTCTCGAACAGGATCTGAAGGCGGCGCGTCATTCCATAAATATACAGTATTATATATTCGAGGACGACAATATAGGCCTCCGTATAGCCGATATTCTCGCCGAGCGTGCAGCCGCCGGGGTAAAGGTACGTCTGATCTACGATCATGTCGGATCTTTTCATGTCCGTTCGCGTTTCTTCAAGCAGCTGCGCGAACGTGGTATCGATGCTCAGCCCTTCTTTAAGGTTACGTTCCCCCAGTTCGGTACACACGTCAACTGGCGCAACCACCGCAAACTGTGCATAATCGACCGCTCTGTAGGCTATCTGGGCGGAATGAATGTAGCCGACAGGTATATCGACGGCGGCAAGAAATTCGCATGCTGGCGTGATACGCACGTGCGTGTGGAGGGCCCGGTGGTGCAGGCCCTGCAATATTCTTTTATAGTAGACTGGAGCTTTATGGGTGGCGGACTTATCGATGAGAACACTATTCCGCCCGTATCTATTCCGCGCACCGGCCTTAGGGCGATAAGCGGAGTGGGGGCGCAGATGCTGACCTCGGGTCCTACGTCGCAGTGGTCGAATATCGCCCTTGCCATACACAAGGCTATAGCCAATGCGCGGAGGAGGGTGTATATACAGACTCCATACTTCTTGCCTACCGAAGCTTTGCTCAAAGCGTTGCAGTCGGCCGCGCTTGCCCATGTCGACGTCCGTATCATGGTGCCCGAGCACAGCGATTCGATGATGCTCACGCATGCGTCGAACTCATACATATCCGAGTGTCTCAGGGCCGGTATTAAAATATACCAGTATAAAGCCGGCATGTTACACTCCAAGACAATGATTGTGGATGACGAATTTGTGACTATCGGTTCTACAAATTTCGACTTCAGGAGCTTCGACTACAATTTCGAGGCGAACCTTTTCTTCTATAGCGCGGAGTTGAACCGCCAGATGCTCGAAGTGTTCCGCAACGACCTTTCCAGGAGCGACCGTGTGCTGAGTGATCAGTGGCACAAACGTCCTCTTCCAAAGCGTATCGCCGAGTCTGTGCTGAGGCTTCTGAGTCCTGTCTTATGATTATATATAATTATGTGTAAAGATATCAGTGAATCACGCGCGCGTTTTGAGAAACTGCTGCGCGAAACAAAGCGTGAAAATATAGATTATGTGATTGAGGATCTCGATTCATGGGGCTTCTTCGAGGCTCCGGCGTCATCGCAGGGGCATGGTGCATATCCCGGTGGACTGCTCGAACATTCTCTCAACGTCTATGATTCGGCAATGGCGGCTCGTAAGGCCATGCTTGATCTTCGTCCGGACCTTGAGTCTGATCTTGATCCCGACAGTATAGCCATCGCAACCCTTCTGCATGATGTGTGCAAAACCGATTTCTATCGTCTGGTAAAGAAAAAGCGTCGCAACGAGGTAGGGCAGTACGAAGAGTTCGAGCAATACGAGATACATGACGAAAACTTCCCGGTGGGGCATGGCGAGAAGTCTGTGATACTGCTCCTGCAGTCGGGCCTCGACCTCAAGGATGAAGAAATTTACGCCATCCGCTGGCACATGGGGCCGTGGAATCTTTCGCGTGACGACGAAAAATTTTACCGTCAGGCCGGAAAAGCATCCCCTCTTCAGCCTCTCGTTCATGCCGCCGACACTCTCGCGTCTGCGATAGTCGAAAGACCGGGCAAAAAATTATAGTCTATTATCCTTTGACAGACAAACCGTTGCGAAAAAGTCGTAAATTTTGTCGTAAAAAAGTTGTTCTAAAATTTGGTCAGAACAAAAAAAGTACCTAACTTTGCATCGCAATTGAGAAAGGCACTATGCGAAAATAGCTCAGTTGGTAGAGCACGACCTTGCCAAGGTCGGGGTCGCGGGTTCGAGTCCCGTTTTTCGCTCGAAGAAAGAGAACATTAAAATCTTGATTTAGGCATCCATCGCCGCAACAAAAATTCGCATTATGCGAAAATAGCTCAGTTGGTAGAGCACGACCTTGCCAAGGTCGGGGTCGCGGGTTCGAGTCCCGTTTTTCGCTCTAATTCCCTCCGTTGCGGAGTGCCTGAATCGATATGTCCGGATGGCGGAATTGGTAGACGCGCTACTTTGAGGGGGTAGTGTCAATTATGACGTGTGAGTTCGAGTCTCATTTCGGACACTCTTGTAAAGCCCCAAGTATTTGATCCTCAAATGCTTGGGGCTTTACTTTTTATCTGTGTATTTGCCCGGATAATAATAATTTGTAATTTTGTATTGCTATGAACATCCTCTACGAAGACAATCATATAATTATAGTCAACAAGGCTTCCGGCGAGATTGTGCAGGGCGACAAGACCGGCGATACACCTCTGGTAGAGACTCTTAAGTGCTTTATTAAAGAGCGTGACAATAAGCCCGGAAATGTTTTTATGGGCGTCGTCCACCGTCTTGACCGCCCCGTTTCGGGTGTGGTGGTGTTTGCAAAGACATCGAAAGCTCTGTCGCGCCTCAACGCCATGTTTGCCTCGGGCGACGTGCACAAGACATACTGGGCGATAAGCCGTAACAAGCCCGGGGAACCGCAGGCTGTGCTCAGACACTGGATTACGACGACCGAACGCAACAACAAGTCGTATGCCTCGCTCACTCCTGTTAAAAACGGTAAGGAGGCACTGCTCGAGTATAAGCTCATAGCATCATCGGAGCGTTATAATCTGCTTGAAGTCAGACTTATGACCGGACGTAAGCACCAGATCCGTGTGCAGCTGTCGAGTATAGGCTGCACGGTAAAGGGCGATCTGAAGTATGGCGACAAGCGCAGTAATCCCGATGGCAGTATCTCGCTCCATGCCCGTCATATCAGTTTTATTCATCCGGTGTCGGGCAAGCAGATCGATGTTACGGCCCCGGTGCCTGACGACAATCTGTGGCATGCTTTGGAGGAAATTGTAGAAAACAGACAAGATGAACAACCCTAAGATCGTATTTTTTGGCACCCCTGAATTTGCCGTCGCAAGTCTCGACGCTCTTGTATCGAACGGGTGTGATGTCGCGGCAGTGGTAACCATGCCCGATAAGGCGGCCGGACGCGGCCAGCATCTCAGTCAGTCGGCCGTAAAGAAATATGCGCTCGAGCATAATCTCCCGGTCCTTCAGCCCGAGAAGCTTAAAGACCCTGCTTTCGTAGAGGCATTGTCGGGAATCGGGGCCGACCTGTTTATTGTGATAGCTTTCCGCATGTTGCCCGAAGTGGTGTGGCAGATGCCGCCGCTGGGCACGTTCAATCTTCATGCCTCGCTTTTGCCGCTATATAGAGGTGCGGCGCCTATCAACAGAGCCGTTATGAACGGCGATACACAGACCGGCGTGACAACCTTCATGCTCAAGCATGAGATCGACACCGGCGATATATTGCGTCAGGAAAAGATAGAAATAGGGCCTGATGAAAATGTCGGCTCTGTGCATGACAGGCTTATGGAGCTTGGAGCCGAACTGACCCTCGACACCGTGCGACATATCGCTGCCGGCGATCTTACCCCGATACCTCAGGATAAGCTTATGGAAGGTCTCGCTCCTACGCCTGCGCCTAAGATTTTTAAGGAGGACTGTCGCATCGACTGGACTAAATCGGCAAATGAGATTCACAACCATGTGAGAGGGCTATCTCCTTATCCGGCGGCCTGGTGTGATATGAAACTCTTTGCAGACCAGGCCGAAACAGCTACTACGGTTAAAGTGCTCGAGACACGCATGTCCGAAATTCCCGATCTTGTCCTTGCCCCGGGCGAACTGGCTCTCTATGGTAAGCGAGCCTATGCCGGAACAAAGGACGGCCTTATCGAACTCCTGCTTGTGCAGCCTGCAGGAAAACGCCCGATGTCGGCTGTCGACTACATGAGAGGACTCAGAATAGGCGAAAACGGACGCTCTCCGTTCTTCTTTTAACACACTTTATTTAATATTTAATCAAGTTTTAATGACTTGTTGAATAAAAATTTGTAACTTTACGCCTGAAATGTATATACTATTGCCGCATTATAGCGAACTTTAGTCTTATTTGAGTGTTAAAATCTTAAAGATGTAGCTTTCGGGCCTGATATTCTCTCCCTGCTGCATTCCGTAGGATATTAACATTTAACATATTAAGGTAAAAGACATGAGCACCGAACAGTATTCCAACAATGACCGTCACGACAATGATGGCGCGTTCAAAGCAAACAAGATTATGCGTGCCATATTCGGCATCATAATGATTATCGTCTATGTGGGCATGGGTGTGTTACTGCTCATCAACTTCTTCAATTGGGGAGGCGACTGGGCGTGGACGCGCTATGTTGTCGGTGTAGTACTGATAATTTACGGTATATGGCGAGCTTATCGTCAGGTTAAAGGTATTGATTGATTCTGATGAACACGACATTACTTAAAACCCTCGTGGCCGGTGGTGCTGTTCTGATGTCGGCTATCGCTCCTTCCTGTCTCAAATATGAGAAGAAAGAAAATACATCGACATCAGGCACCACTACTATAGTGTGCGACAATACGTTTGAGAACATCTTCAAACAGGAGGTCGATGTGTTTGAGTATCAGTACCCCGATGCTCATATCCTCGTGCGTTATGCAACGCAGGCCGAGGCTTTTGATTCGCTCTTCAGCCTCAATACCCGTACGATCGTGGCCAGCCGCGACCTGACTGTGCAGGAGAAAAATTCGCTTAAGGCAAAATATAAGAACGAGCTCGGAGTCAACGCTAACGTGCGCTCCAAGAAGATTGCTGTCGACGCGCTTGCGTTTATAGTCAATCCCAATAACAACGTCGAGAAGCTTACGGTAGAAGAACTGTCTGATATCCTTTCCGGCGAGACTACCGAATGGAATCAGTTGCAGCCGTCCGACCGTGGCACTATCAAGGTCGTTCTCGATCAGTCAGGCTCGAGTATTGCGACTTATCTCAGCGACTCCTTGCTTCAGGGCCGTCCCCTCGGTCCGAATGTATTCGCAGCCGGCTCAATTCCCGATGTGTTTAATGCCGTAAGGCGCGACCCCAACGCAATGGGCGTCCTGGGCGTAAGCTGGATCACATCTGATATGGACAGCGCGGATGTAAGCAAGGAAGACCTTGCCAAAGGCGTGCTGAGCGAAGAGCCCGTGCAGGGTGCTACTCTGTCAGAGCAGAATGTTAAGGTAATGAAGGTATACCGCCCCGGTCAGGCTCGTGCTTATAAGCCTTACCAGCAGTATATATTTGACGGATCATATCCTCTCTTCCGTCAGATCTATATGATCACAGCGGCTCCTACGAGCAGTGTGGGCGGCGGATTCTATTCCTTTGTTACAGGACCGATCGGTCAGAAAATTATCATGAAGACAGGTATCCTGCCTGCGACTGTACGTACAATCCAGGTCGAACTGGCGGAGTGATAGTGGTGTGTGGAAAAAGTAAATTAAAAAATAAACAAGTCAATCTAAAATGAAAATTAAACTTTTCTTATCCTTGCTTCTGGCCGGTGGCCTGATGGCTTCCGCACAGTCGCAAGGCTACAAGGACGGTATTGAATACTACAAGGCCGGACAGTATGACAATGCCAAGACCATTCTTGAGAATACTCTCAACCAGACCGGCACCGACAAGGCTCTCGCCAACTACTATCTCGGACAGGTTGCTCTTGCCCAGAACGACAAGGCCGCTGCCAAATCGTATTTCGAAAAAGGTCTTGAGATCGATCCGAAAAACGGATACAACCATGTAGGTCTCGGCGCCATCGCACTTCTCGATAAGAATGCTGATGCCGCTAAGGACAATTTCAAGGATGCTCAGAAGATCGCCGGCAAGAATCCGGAACTTTCAGTGGCTATCGCTCGCGCCTACTATAACGCAGACCCTGTTGCTTACGCTGTCGAGATCCAGAAATTTATCGACAAGGCTCGCAAGGACTCCAAAAATTCTGATCCTTCGATCTACGTCCTCGAAGGCGACATGCTCATGGATAAGGAAGACTACGGTTCTGCTGCCTCAAAATATGAGAATGCTATTACCAACGATCCTTCCAACCCCGAAGGCTACGTGAAATATGCCAATGCATATTTCAATGTAAACAAGCAGTATGCCATCAATAAACTCGAAGAGCTTCTCGCCAAGCAGCCCAACTCGGCTATGGCACAGCGCGAACTCGCAGAGAAGTATTTCAAGGGCGACTATTGGAAGAAAGCTTCTGATCTCTACGGTACTTATATCCAGAACCCCAACCACTTCCCCGAAGACAAGGCCCGTTACGCCGTGCTTCTCTACTGGGGCGAGAAATATCCCGAGTCATATGATGTAGCCGGTGAGGTTCTTGCTTCCAACCCCAAGCACAACGACAAGTTCCTCATGGAGCGTATCCGTTTCCTTGACCTCACAAAGATGGAGAAGTTCCCCGAAGCTGTAGCTGCTGCTCAGGCTTTCTTCAAGGATAACGAGGGCGATCACTTTACAACCAACGACTATATCACTTATGCCGACGCTCTCAGTGGCGCCGGTCAGGACTCTCTCGCTGTGGTACAGTATGAGATCGCCGCAGAGAAAGATCCCGAAAACGGTGACCTGCTCAAGAACCTCAGCTCTGTTTACGACAAGAACAAAGAGTATGCCAAGGCAGCCGATGTATATGGCGCTTATCTGAAACTGCAGGAGAATCCCTCGCTCAACGACCTCTATGGCATGTCGGGCCGCTACCTCAACGCTGCAGCTACTGAAAATGACTCTATCAAGGCTAAAGAACTGGCCGACCGCGGTATCGAATACATCAATCAGGTAATCGAGCGTGCTGCCGACAAGATTCCGGCTTTCTACGATCGTCTTGCCAAGCTCAACATCGCAGGCAACATGAAGAAACCCAACGAGGCTGCTGTCCTGGCTTTCGATGAAATGATCAAGATTCTCGATGCCGATCCTGCAAACATGGACCCGGCCAATCCCCAGAATCAGCTTCGCTCTTACTGGCAGGCCTATGCATTCAAGGCTGCCTATGCAAGCGCACAGGGAGATAAGGAACTCGCCACGCAATACAACGACAAGGCAAGCGAGATTAAAGAACTGATGTCGGGCGGCGCCCAATAATCAGTATATCCCGATACTGTCACAACAGGGTCGCAGCCTTTGAGGTGTGGCCCTGTTGCTGTATCGACGTCTTTCGGAGATATCCGCTAATTATCACAAGACTCAATCCTCTTATATATAATCATGAGCTACGCACCGCTGGCCGAACGCTTACGGCCCCGAAATCTTGACGAGTACATAGGTCAGAAGCATCTTGTAGGTCCCGACGGCATAATTCGACGCATGATAGAGACCGGCAATGTCGCTTCGTTCATACTCTGGGGTCCTCCCGGAGTCGGTAAGACGACACTTGCGAGGATCATTGCCAATTCTACGCGCTCGCCGTTCTACACCCTGTCGGCTGTCACTGCCGGGGTAAAGGAAGTGCGCGAGGTGCTCGAAAGGGCACGTGCGGATGCGGCCGGAATGTTTTCTAACGGCAGGCCGATATTGTTTATCGATGAAATACACCGTTTCAGCAAATCGCAGCAGGACAGTCTGCTCGGAGCTGTAGAGAACGGCACCGTCACTCTCATCGGAGCCACAACCGAGAATCCGTCGTTCGAAGTGATACGCCCTTTGCTCTCACGGGCTCAGGTCTATACTCTTAAGTCGCTCGATGAAAATGACCTTGATGAATTGCTCGACAGAGCTATAAACACGGACGAAGGACTTGCCGGCGCCAAGGTAAGGGTAGAGCAGAAGGCCGCCCTTTTCAGATATAGCGGCGGCGATGCGCGAAAGCTCCTGAACATACTCGATCTTTTATACCAGTCCACACCGATCGGCAGTGAGATAGTGATCAACGACCGGGTCATATCGGAGCGCCTTCAGGAGAACCCTCAGGCCTACGACAAAGACGGCGAGATGCACTACGACATCATTTCGGCATTTATAAAGAGTATCAGGGGCAGCGATCCCGACGCTGCTGTCTATTGGCTCGCACGTATGATAGCCGGAGGCGAAGACCCCGAGTTCATAGCACGCAGGATGTGTATTTCGGCATCCGAGGATATCGGCCTGGCCAATCCTAATGCTATGCTGATAGCAAACACTACATTCGATGTCATAAAGAAGATCGGCATGCCCGAAGGCCGCATTCCTTTGTCGGAATGTGCCATCTACCTTGCCCAGTCGGCAAAAAGCAATTCTGCTTATCTTGCCATAGATGCGGCGCTTGCCGAGGTAGAGCGCTCGGGCAATCTGCCTGTGCCTTTGCACCTTCGCAACGCCCCGACGGCGCTGATGAAGAAACTTGACTATGGCAGGAATTACCGTTACGCACACGACTATCCGGGTAATTTTGTTGTGCAGCAGTACCGTCCCGACGCTATCGCCGACAAGAAGTTCTGGCATCCATGCAGCAATCCGGCTGAGGATGTGATGCGTCAGCGGCATGAATCGAGGTGGGGTAAGGATAATTAACTTGTTTTAAGTTGTGTGTGCGGCGGCGTTGCACATGTGTGGCGCTACCTTTGCATCGTGAGTCAACGTTGACTCCGCTTAAAACAATTAACATATGAACCTCATCCTCGCCTTAATCCTCATCGCCGGCTGGACATATCCGGCCCTCAAAGAACTTAAGTTGATCAAGTAAACTACTTATTGTCATTCTCCTTTCACCTCATCTCTTACTCCGGCTGCCGGTCCTGGCAGCCGGAGTTCGCTTTCTTAAGATATGTTATTTTAAGTTACAATTTCACTAACGGTAAACGTTTGTTTTGAAAATATGCTTATTTAAAGTTATTTTTGTATTAAAATTAAGCTATCCATGAAAAAAGTAATATATCCGGTCTTTCTTGTCTCCATTATGCTATTGGGAGCTTGCAGCGATAAACAGTCACGGCAGAAGCCGTCCGCAAACTATCCCCTGGAAACTGTCGATATCAGTGATCATACACTCAAGGCAGAGTATGCCGCGTCGGTAAAGGGGTGTCAGACGGTAGAGATACGTCCGCAGGTCGAAGGATTGCTCACACAGATATGTATACGCGAAGGAGATGCCGTGCATAAGGGGCAGGTCCTGTTTGAGATCGATCCGGCCCAGTTCCAGGCGGCATATGATGTGGCATGTGCCAATGTGATGAGTTCTGAAGCTGCTGTGTCGACCGCCAGGCTGGTGCTCGACAGCAATGAGGAACTGTACAGGGAGAATATTATTTCGGATTTCGAAGTTAATACCGCCAAGAATGAACTTGCCGCAGCAGAGGCCAGGCTCGCCTTGGCAAAGGCTGAGCTTGAAAAGGCGGCGACCAATCTGTCGTACACACAGGTCAAGTCGCCTGTCGACGGTGTGGCGAGTATGATTCCCTTCCGTGCCGGAGCTCTCGTGAGCCCCAATATTGCTTCGCCTCTTGTGACCGTAAGCGATGATGACGATGTATACGCCTATTTCTCGCTGTCTGAAAAGCAGATGCTCGATATGGTCGCAAAGTACGGCTCGCTTAAAAACACAATATCGCAGATGCCCGAAGTGGAGTTCCGTATGAGCAACAATGAGTTGTATCCTGTCAAGGGCCACATCGATGCTGTAAGCGGCGTGATCGACAGATCTACAGGTGCCGTAAGCGTCCGTGCCGTCTTCCCCAATCCCGACAGGCTGCTGCGAGAGGGCTCTACAGGTACTGTCGTGATTCCTTACGACTACAAGGACTGCATCGTGATACCGCAGAGCGCCACATACGAGCTTCAGGAAAAGACTTTTGTCTATAAGGTTGTCGACGGCAAGGCGACATCGGCGGAGATAAAGATACTGCCGCAGTCAAACGGCTACCAGTATATCGTGACCGACGGTCTCGCAAAGGGAGATGTGATTGTGTCGGAAGGAGCCGGTCTTATCAAGGAAGGAACAGAAATAATTACAAATACCGATAAGCAATGACAATAAAGACATTTATCGACAGGCCGATATTGTCGTGTGTGATATCGGTAGCCATCGTGTTGTTGGGTTTGCTGTCGCTCATGAGTCTGCCGGTAGAGCAGTATCCCGAGATTGCGCCCCCTACAGTAAGTGTCCGTGCGAACTATACCGGAGCCAATGCCGAGACGGTGCTCAAGAGTGTTATAGTTCCCATCGAGGAGGCTGTCAACGGCGTGGAGGACATGCTCTATATGGTATCGTCGGCCACAAACACCGGCTCAGCAAATATTCAGGTATATTTCAAGCAGGGAACTGATGCCGATATGGCGATGGTAAATGTACAGAACCGCCTCGCATCTGCGCAGGGCCTTCTGCCGGCTGAGGTAACAAGGAGCGGTGTCAATGTGCGCAAGCGCCAGACTTCGCGTATCAAGACCTTGGCTATGTATAGTCCCGACGGTACTTTCGATCAGAAGTTCCTCTCCAACTATATGAAGATTAACATAGAGCCGCGACTGTCGCGTGTGCCAGGTGTCGGAGAGGTCGATATCATGGGTGCCGACTACTCGCTGCGAATATGGCTCGACCCCGGCAAGATGGCCCAGTACAAGCTTATGCCATCTGATATACGCACCGTGCTCGAGCAGCAGAATCTTGAATCTCCGGCCGGTACACTTGGCGCCGAGTCCGACAATACATTCCGCTACACGCTCAAGTATCGCGGCCGATATGAGAACGAGAGCGATTTCGAGAACATGGTCGTGCGCGCTTTCCCCGATGGCTCCATATTGCGTTTGAAGGATGTGGCCAGAGTGGAACTCGGTGCCAGATCATATGAATATCTCGGCACTGTCAACGGCAAGCCGGGTACAACGTGTATGATATCGCAGACCTCGGGCTCGAACGCAAACGAGATCATCGAGGCTATCGACAAAGAGGTGGAGAACATAAGGCGTACACTTCCTAAAGGCATGGAGATCGTAGACCTTATGAGTACGAAGGACTTCCTCGACGCCTCGATACACAACGTGATCAAGACGCTCCTCGAGGCTATACTGCTCGTCGTGCTTGTCGTCTATGTCTTCCTTCAGAGCTTCAGGGCCACGCTGATACCTACGCTGTCGATTGTGGTGTCGCTCGTCGGTACTTTTGTATTCCTCAAGGTTGCCGGTTTCAGTCTCAACCTCATCACGCTCTTTGCGCTCGTCCTTGTGATCGGTACAGTGGTCGACGATGCCATAGTCGTGGTGGAAGCCGTGCAGGCCAAATTCGATGAAGGAATTACGTCGGCCTACGAGGCCACGGTAAAAGGCATGGATGGCATTACAGCGGCTCTGCTTACCACAACAATCGTGTTTATGGCTGTGTTTATACCGGTAAGCTTTATGGGCGGAACCACGGGTACTTTCTATACACAGTTCGGTCTCACGATGGCTGTGGCGGTAGGCATATCGCTGCTCAACGCCATGACACTCAGTCCGGCATTGTGCGCTCTACTGATGACTCCTCACGACGACAAGGGCAAGACTTTCTCGTCGAGATTCCATCTGGCTTTCGACGCCTCGTTCGACCGTCTCGTAAACAGGTACAGCTCCGGCGTCAAATTCATGTCCTCGCGCAAGTGGCTTGCGGCTTTGATGATACTGCTTGCCGGCGGCAGTCTCTACTGGATGATATCCACCACAAAGACCGGCCTTGTGCCGCAGGAGGATATGGGCTCTATAAATATAGATGTCAAGACTCCTGTAGGTACGAACCTTGAGGAGACCATGAAAGTAATGGAGGAGATCGACCGTCGCATCAACGATCTGCCGCAGCTTCACGCCTATTCGAAAACTGCAGGTATGGGCACGATGAGCGGCATGGGATCGTCGAGCGGCATGTTCAATATCCGACTTAAAGACTGGAGCGAACGCCGTGGCGAAGGCGATGATATAGAATCGGTAATCGACGAGATCTACAGGCGTACGGCCGACATAACAGGTGCGCGTATCATTGTCTTTACGCGAGGCATGATTCCCGGCTATGGTGCCAGCAATGGCTTTGAGATACATGTGCAGGATCAGAAAGGCGGTAAGATAGACGATCTCGAGAAGATAGCTACAAGAGTGATCGAAGAACTGGGCCGGCGCCCGGAGATTGCCAGGGCTACTACTTCGTTCGATTCAAGATATCCTCAGTATCTTGTCGAGGTGGATGCCGCAAACGCTTTGCGACACGGTGTTCAGCCCGGCGATGTCCTCTCTGTCCTGTCGGGATATATAGGCGGCTCGTACGCTTCGAATATCAACAGGTTTTCGAAACTCTACAGGGTAATGGTGCAGGCTTCGCCTGAGTTCCGTCTCGATACCGACGCCCTGTCGAATATATTCGTGCGTAACTCGTCGGGCGAGATGACTCCTATCAATCAGTACCTTACCCTGACAAGGGTATATGGTCCACAGTCCTTGTCGCGATTCAATCTATTCTCTTCGATACAGATCAACGGTACTCCGGCGAGCGGATATAGCTCGGGCGAGGCGATTGAAGCTGTCAAGGAGGTGTGTGCGGCCAACCTTCCGGCCGGTTACGGCTATGAGTTCGGTGGCATGAGTAGGGAAGAGGCGTCGGCCGGCACGTCCACTGTGTTTATATTCGTGGTCTGCGTGGTGTTCATATATCTGATATTGTGCGCGCTGTATGAAAGCTTGTTTATCCCCTGGGCTGTGATACTTTCTGTTCCTTTCGGCCTTATGGGCAGCTTCCTGTTCGCGCGTATGTTCGGACTTGAAAACAATATCTATCTTCAGATAGGCCTGCTTATGCTTATCGGTCTGCTCGCCAAGACTGCTATTCTGATGACAGAGTATGCCTCCGACCGTCACAAAGCCGGCATGTCGATAGTCGATGCGGTAATATCGGCGGCAAGAGCGCGTCTGCGCCCCATACTCATGACTTCTCTCACGATGATCTTCGGCATGATACCTCTTGCTTTTGCCTCAGGTGTCGGTGCGAATGGTAATATATCTATAGGTGTCGGCACTGTGGGCGGTATGCTTATCGGCACGATAGCGTTGCTCTTTATTGTGCCGGTGCTTTATATCGTGTTCCAGACCATCGAAGAACGTGTAATGCCTAACAGAAAGAGAAAATGAAGAACGCAATATACATCCTGGCGCCGGCTGCTTTAATGTTTATTACGAGTGCCTGTGCGCTTTACAGTAAATACGACCGCCCGGAGGTGGAATACGATACCTCTGCTCTGGAGAAGTCCGATACTTTGGGGCAGCCCTTGGCGGCGATGTCGTGGACGGAACTTTTTGCGGATCCGTGCCTTGTGGCGTGGATCGAAAAGGGACTCGAGAATAATACCGACCTGAGGGTGGCTCAGCTCAATGTCGACAAAGCCGCGGCTACATACAATGCTTCCCGATTGGCATATCTGCCTTCTCTCGGTGTAAATGCCGATGTCTCGGCCGGGAATAAGACCGACAGCCGCTTTCAGATAGGTCCATCGGCAAGCTGGGAGATAGATATATTTGGCAAGCAGCGCAATCTTAAGAAATCTGCTGAGGCGTCGTTCTATGCCTCGGAGGCTTATAGGCAGGCTGTAAAGACATCTCTTATTGCTTCGATAGCGGAAGGATATTACAATCTGCTTATGCTTGACAATCAGCTCGATATTAGCGAGCGTACATTGAAGATATGGGAGTATAACATACGTGCCATGAAGGCGCTCAAACGGGCCGGACGTTCCAATGAAGCCGGTCAGTTGCAGGCGACAGCGAATAAACTTAAAGTTGAGAGCTCGGCGCGTGCGCTCAGGGAGCAGATCGCCGTTCAGGAAAATGCCGTGAGGTCATTGCTCCTCGACCCGGACATGGACATGACACGAAGCAAACTTTCGCTTCAGACCTTCCCCGATTCGCTTGCGTCGAGCGTGAGCGTGGACTTGCTTTCAAACCGCCCCGACGTGTTGGCTGCCGAGTACGAACTGCAGAAGGCTTTCTATGATGTGAACGTCTCGCGTTCGGCTTTTTATCCTTCGCTTAAGCTGTCGGGAAATGCCGGATGGTCTACAAGCTGGGGCAGCGGCATTGCCAACCCGTCGTCATGGATAACCAATGCAATAGCTTCGCTTGCGGCTCCTGTATTCGACCGTGGCACAAACAACGCGAATCTTAAGATATCGAAGGCTCAGTATGAGATAGCTTCCTTAAAGTTTCAGCAGGCTCTGCTTGATGCAGGCATGGAGGTCAACGATGCTCTTACTGCATGGCAGTCCGCTCGCGACAGGCTCAAGATTGATGCCGAACAGATAACCGTACTCGAAAAAGCGGTGCGTACTACCCAGTTGCTGATGCGCAACTCGCCGACAAACTACCTTGAGGTGCTTACCGCGCAGCAACGTCTGCTTGAGGCTCAGTTGACTGAATCCGCTGACAGATACAGCGAGATACAGGCCGTGATAAGGCTGTATCACGCACTTGGCGGCGGCCGGTAGTTTTGTTTCTCAGTCTACACAGTCTACCGGCGCATAGTGGTGTCGGTGGGTGCACTCATTGAGGCTGTGGTCTACTATGACATGACGCGACGCCAGCTCGTCGATCTTGGAAATCTGATGGCTTACGAGCAATACGGTTGTCCGGGCCGGCATGGATTTGAGTATGTGGTACAGTCGCTCTTCGAAGTGCCTGTCGAGGTAGCTGAGAGGCTCGTCGAGAATGAGTACGTCGGGCGACGCCACAAGGGCTCTGCCTAAAAGCGTGCGCTGTAGCTGACCGCCAGAGAGCCGGCCTATAGGACGGTCGGCAAGGTCTGTCAGCTCGATAAGCTCAAGTGTATTGTCTACGATATTCTGCTTCTCGTCTTTGCCCAATGACTTTTTAGACAGCAGGCCCGATGCCACCACTTCGCGTACTGTGATCGGGAACTGAGAGTCCACGCTGTTTTTCTGTGGCAGATAGCCGGGGCGGAATGCCGAGTGTGTCATCTGCGCTCCGTTTTGGTCGTAGAATACTATATTGCCCTGTGTCGGGCTGAGCAGGCCGAGGATGAGACGGAGCAGGGTAGTCTTGCCTCCGCCGTTGGGGCCTGTTATTGCAATGAAGTCGCCGTGGTCAACGGTAAAGTTGACGTCATCGAGTACGATGCGGTCGTTGCGGACAAACGAAACATCGCACAGCGACAGAAGCGGTTTGCTGTCGCCGTGTTGCGAGCATGCCGCGCAAAGGCATGGATCACTGTGCCCCGGCGATTTCATCTGCGATAAGTTTAAGTTGATCCTGCCAGAAATAGTCGAGCAGATTTACAGAGACAAGACGCGATCCTATGCCCTGACTCATTATCTCGGCCTGGCGCGAGTCGATACCCGGCTGGAAGAAGAATACCTCTACGCTGTCGGCTTTCGCATGGTCTATCGCTTCTGCGAGAGCTTTTGCCGAGAGATCTTTGCCTTCGACGCCAAGAGGAAGCTGCTCAAGAGCGAACTCACGGGCGAAATAACTTAGTGATGGATGCCACACGGCAAAGGTGCGGCGCTTGGCCTTTCCGAGCGTTTCGCTTACCTTGTCGCGCAGTTCTGCCAGCGAATCGTTGAATTGGGTGTAGCGCTCCGTCAGTCCGTCTTTTATGTCGGGATATTCTTCTGATAATGTCTTGTACATTATCGAAGCTATGTTGCCGGCTCCTTCGAATGAGCTCCAGTAATGCGGATCTACAGCCATTTCATGATGGTGGCCGCACGCTTCCGTGCCGTGACCATGACCATGGTTGCCATATATCAGTTCGGTCTCCCCGATGGTGGGTACATAGGCCGTGTTGGACCCGAGCGATTCTTTGAGAGTCTTTTCGAACGGCAGTACACCGGTCGGAAAGTATATGTCGGCATTGTCAAGTGCCAGACGCTGAGAGGTCGACGGATCGAAATTTTCAGGATCGGCACCCTGCCCGAGTATGGTCACGACATCGAAGCCGGGGCCGGCGAGCTGTTCAAGTATCTGTCGTTGCGGTTCTATGCTGACTGCAAGGACTGTCTTGTCTTGATTTGTCTTGTTGCTGCACGAAACCGACAGAACGAGTGCGGCTGTAGCAATAACTGACTTAAAGATTTGCATCTGAAAGAAGTTTTTCGGCCATTGCGGCAGCGGCCTGGCGTCCGTCGCCCATGGCTAATATTACGGTGGCACCTCCGCGTACTATGTCTCCGCCGGCGTAGATTGTCGGTATCGAAGACCGGTGTGTGTCGTCTACGGCTATTGTGCCGCGCTCTGTCACGTCGAGACCGGCGATATTGTCGGGTATGAGAGGGTTGGGCGAAACACCTACGCTGACTATGGCGAGGTCTATCGCGATCTCGTCGATAGCGCCGGGAATAGCTACAGGTCTGCGGCGGCCGGATGCGTCGGGTTCGCCAAGCTCCATGCGCTGTACGCGGACGGCTCTTACACGTCCTTTGTCATCTGCAAGATATTCCACCGGATTGGCGAGCGTCATGAACTCTACACCTTCCTGCTTGGCATGTTCTATTTCCTCGCGTCGCGCCGGCATTTCGGCCTCGCTGCGGCGGTAGATTATTATTGCCCGTTCTGCGCCCATGCGTCGGGCCGTGCGGACTGAATCCATTGCGGTGTTGCCTCCGCCGATCACTGCCACACAGCGCCCTGTGGGTGCCGGAGTGTCGTGACCGGCCTTGCCTGCGCCCATCAGGTTGATGCGTGTAAGGTACTCGTTGCTTGACAGGACGCCGCAATAGTTTTCGCCGGGGATATTCATGAATCTCGGCAGACCGGCGCCTGAGGCTACGAAGATGCCTTTGAAGCCCTGATTGAGCAGATCGTCATAGCTGAGTGTCTTGCCTATGATGGTGTCGGTGTGGAATCGTACTCCGGCTTTGCGCAGTGAGTCAAGTTCGGCATCCACTACGCTGTTGGGCAGACGGAATTCGGGTATGCCGTATTTGAGCACTCCGCCAATCTCGTGGAGGGCTTCGAATACATCTACCTCAAAACCGCGACGGGCCATCTCGCCGGCAAAAGATAATCCGGCCGGTCCCGAACCTGCAACGGCCACGCGGATGCCATTGCCCTCTCGCTTGTTGTCGGCTGCTGTCTCGCCGCGTTCTATTTCTGCGTCGGCAGCGAAGCGTTCGAGGTAACCGATTGCGACGGGCTCTTTCTTCATCTTGTTGTAGATGCATCGGCTCTCGCATTGTTTTTCCTGCGGACATACGCGGCCGCAGACTGCAGGGAGCGCGCTTGTCGATTTCAGGATGGTGGCGGCAGCTTTAAGATCGCCGCGCTGGATGTTCTTTATAAAATCGGGAATATGTATACCGACCGGGCAACCTTCCACGCATGTCGGGTTGGGGCAGTCGAGACATCTTGTCGCTTCAAGAGTGGCCTGTTCGAAGCTGAGGCCTTGGTTGACTTCTTCGTTACAGGTAATTCTATATGCTCCGTCGAGCATAGGCATGCTCACGCGTGGGATGTCGGCTCGTTCTTTTGCCGTGAGGGCTTTGCGCAGATCCTGGCGCCATGCCGCATCGCGATCCTGTATGTCTTTGTTAGTCATAGCAATATCTTATGATAGCTTAGTTGTATGCTTTCATTCGCATTATCATCTCGTCGAAATCGACCTGGTGTGCGTCAAACTCGGGGCCGTCGACACATACAAAACGTGTCTTGCCGCCGACTTTTACCCTGCACGCTCCGCACATGCCTGTGCCGTCGACCATAATTGTGTTGAGTGAGACTATCGTGGGTATCTGGTACTGCTTTGTGAGCAGGGCCACAAATTTCATCATGACAGCCGGACCTATGGCCACGACTTCGGCCACGTTCTCTCGTTTTATAACTTCCTCGACACCGGCGGTTACAAGTCCTTTGTGTCCGGCCGAACCGTCATCGGTCATTATGATTACTTCGTCGGAGTAGCGGCGTACCTCATCCTCGAGTATTATCAGATCTTTGTTTCGTGCGGCAAGGACACTGACCACACGGTTGCCGGCCTCTTTCATCGCTTTGATTATAGGGAGGAGAGGAGCAACGCCCACACCGCCGCCGCAGCACACTACAGTGCCGTCGCGCAGAGCTATATCGGTCGCGCGGCCGAGAGGACCGACGAGATCGGTAAGTGTGTCGCCTGCGTTAAGATCACATATTTTGCGAGTGGACAATCCGACAGCCTGTACGACAAGAGTAACCGTACCTTTTGTCGGGTCGGCGTCCGCTATGGTCAGGGGGATACGTTCGCCGCCTTGGCCGCAGCGCACTATCACGAAGTGACCCGGTTTTCTTGCCCGTGCCACTTCGGGGGCTTCTACGACAAGTTTGACAACATTCTCCGAGAAATGTTCTTTTTCGATAATCCGATTCATACCGGTAGAATTATAGAGATATACGTTTTATCAGGTTGTAAGCCGGGACTATGCCGAGTTCTCCGGCTTTGCTGAGATCGGCAATACCTGCGCTACGGCGGCCGTCGCGCAGGGCTATGTAACCGCGGTTGTAATAGGCTTCGCCGAAATCGGGCTTCAGTTCTATGGCTTTGTCATAGGCCTTGGTGGCATTGTCGAAGTCCTCGAGTTCAAAATAGATATTGCCTAAGTTATAATAGGCTACAGGCGTGCGCGGCGACAATTCGAGTACCTTCTTGTAGTCTTGCGCTATTTCATCGAGGTCTTTACGGGCAAGAGCGAGTCGTGCCACGCCCTGGCCTTCCTCATGGCCAAGAAGATATTGTCCGTATCGTGCCTGTGCGCGTATGAGATATGCGAGGGCGAGATCGGGTGCGAGCGCGATTGCCCTCTCGGCGTCCTTTATCGCGTTTGTGTAGTCGCGTACCGTGATGAAGTCGAGGGCGCGGCCTATATAGTCGACAGGTCTTGGCGTGTGGTTTGCCAGATATGAGTTGTAGTATTTTATCGACTGGAAGTGACGTTCGGCCATGCTTTCCTCTATGGCCGGTACTGCGTTTGTGACCATAAGGACAAAACGGAGCGACCGGGTGCTGTTGAGGTCATCGACCTCGCGTATATAGTATGTATTGCGCCGCAATTCGGTAGGCGAGGTGTAGAAGGTCAGCATCATGATCGGTTCGATCTCAATGTTCATGTTGTGGTCCTGCACACGGCCGCGGATTGCCGAGTTGTTGTATTCTTCGCGGAAATCGGCATTGTCGTCCACAGTGATAAGCGAGGCAAACCTGCGACGTGTCATTTCGTCGCTCATCTCTCTGGCTTCTTCCTGTCGTGTCGATTCGGGTTGCGGACCTTTTTCTGCTTCTGCGGCGGCCTGTTGCGCTGCCGTAGGCAGGGCCTTGGCAAGCTGTTGTGCGCGTTTGTAGTCCGACTCTGCCCTCTCAAGCAGGCCCAGCCGTTTATTTAGACCGGCTCGCATGAAATATGTGCTCGGCAGATCGGGGTATGCTTCGGCCACTCGGGTAATGTCGGCGATAGCCTCAGGTATATTTCCTTTGTTCGAGTGTATGACCGCACGGTTGTAGAGTGCGCGCATGTCGTCGGGCTCGAGCTGGAGGACACGGTTGAAATCTTCAAGGGCAAGGTCATTGGCGTTGACTTCCATAAGCAGGAGACCTCTGTTGAAGAGTGCCGCCAGATTGTAGGGCTCGAGAGTGAGGGCATAGTCGTAGTCGGCCATGGCTCCTTTGTAACTGTCGGTCTTGTATCTCAGATATGCGCGGTTGATATACAGACCGACAGCGCGTGGCTGCAGTCTTATGGCCTGGTCGATATCGGCGAGGGCTTTGTGGTAATCGCCTTCGGAATGTATCGCTATATCGGCGCGCATAATGTATGCGTTGAGAGCGTTCTTGTTGATGTCGAGAGCTTTTTCGATGTCTTCAAGCGCTTTTACCGTATCGGCAAGCTCGAGTGAAGTGCGTGCGCGTCCGAGATAGGCGTTGGCGTAGCCCGGGTGGTACCTTATTATCTCGTTGAAGGTTTTTGCTGCCTCTTCGTGTTCCTTTATTTCGTTGAGTGCAAGAGCTTTGTTGAAGAGCATCTGGCGGTTGCGCGGCAGTAGTTTCAGCGCGTGGTCGTAGTCTTCGATGGCGAGTTTGTAGCGGCCGGTATTCTGACGAGCCACACCGCGAACCTCCCAGGCATCTGTAAGGAACGGGTTGAGCTCTACGGCTTTGGACGCGTCCTCCTCGGCTCCGCGGAAGTCCTCGAGGTTGAGCTTGGCGATAGCTCTGTAGAGATATGGCTGAGCCAGATACGGCTTGGCCTGGATTGCCTGGTTGAAGTATTGTATCGAGAGCATATAGTCCTCGAAATACAATGCGTTCTGACCGATCCGAAGCACCTGGTCGGTATTGACCTGTGCTTTGGCGTACATTGTAGAGCTGAGCAATAACAATGTGAGGAGATATTTATACAATTTGCTCATTTACTTTGCATTTGGGAAAAGATGACGTACCGACAGTATCATGTCGCGGAAGAAAAGATATGTCGGCGTGACGATTGGTATAAACCGGGTGGATTTGGTCGGGGAGAGCAGGCGCAGCTTGCCTTTGTGGCATTTTATCTCTATGACCGGAGGCATCTCTATGGCGTCGCCATCGATGTGGGCGGCGCCTGAATCGGTACGTCTTATTACTGCCGATGAGGTGCGTATCGTATCGACGAGTGCATTCTTGCCGATAAAACCGGTAAGCATGTCTACTCCGACAAATGCCTGGGTAATGATATTGCCGGCATGTACTATTGTGATGTCGAGCTCGCCGTCGGTAATGGAGGCGTCCGGAGCGACAAAGGCATTGTTGCCGTACTGCGAGGCATTGCAGGCTACGACAAGAAAGGCACGGTCGGTAATGACCTGTCCGTTTGCCTCTATTGTGTATTTTTCAGGCGAAAACTTCATGTACTCGTCGATAGTGTTTTTGAGATACATAAGTATGCCTCTGCGTTTCTGCCTTGCGCAGCGTTCGCTCACGGCTGCGTCGAATCCTATGCCGAATGTGCAGAAGAACGGCTTGTCGTTGGCTGTGCCGTAGTCGGCTTCTATGATATTGTTTTTGGCGATTACACGTATCGAGCTGTCTATGTCGACAGGTATACCGAGGTGCCGGGCAAGGCCGTTGCCCGACCCCGTGGGTATTATGGCCATGGTGGTATTCGTGCCTACGAGACTGCTCGCGACTTCATTTACTGTGCCGTCGCCTCCTACGGCTATCACGCAATCGTAGCCGTCGGCTGCCGCCTGGCGTGCTATTGTTCCGGCATGGCCGGGGTAGCGTGTATTGGCTATGGTATAATCGAGGTCAAGACGGTCAAGCCTATGGCATATATGAGGTATAATCCGGTGCTTCGAGACTGTGCCCGAAGCCGGATTTACTATCATTAGACAACGTCTTTTCCCTGCCATTACTCGTCGCCTTTTTCGGCAAATTCCATAAGGTAGGCCTTGATGAAATCGTCGATGTTGCCGTCCATCACACCGCCTACGTCAGATGTCTGCCAGTTTGTGCGGTGGTCTTTGACACGCCTGTCGTCGAAGACATAGCTCCTGATCTGGCTGCCCCATTCGATTTTCTTCTTGCCGGCTTCGATCTTGGCCTGCTCGGCCATGCGGTGTTCGAGCTCTTTCGCATAGAGGATAGAGCGCAGTTGTCGCAAGGCGTTTTCTTTATTCTTGGGCTGGTCGCGTGTCTCGGTGTTCTCTATCAGTATCTCTTCTTTCTCTCCTGTATACGGATCGGTAAACTGATATCGCAGACGTACGCCCGACTCTACTTTGTTGACATTCTGGCCGCCGGCGCCGCCTGAACGGAATGTGTCCCACGACATAAGTGCCGGTTCTACCTTGATTTCTATAGTATCGTCGACAAGCGGTGTCACGAACACCGAAGCAAACGATGTCATGCGTTTGCCCTGGGCGTTGTAAGGCGATACTCGCACGAGGCGGTGTACGCCGTTCTCGCTTTTGAGGAAGCCGTAGGCGAAATCGCCTTCTATATTGAGTGTGCACGATTTGATGCCGGCTTCATCGCCCTCGAGCAAGTTGGCCACCGACAGCTTGTAGCCGTGAGCTTCGGCCCAGCGCATGTACATGCGCATGAGCATTGATGCCCAATCCTGGCTCTCTGTGCCTCCGGCGCCTGAGTTGATCTTGAGCACGGCGCTCATGATGTCGCCCTCGCCACGGAGCATGTTGCGGAGCTCCAGGTCTTCGAGCAACTTGGAGGCGTGTGCGTAAGCCGCGTCGACTTCTTCCTCGCTGACGAGTTCTTCTTTAAGGAAGTCTAAAGCTAACTTGACCTCGTCGACAGCGCCTTCGAGCTCGGCATAGTCGGCTATCCATTTCTGAAGATCCTTGATCTTCTTCATCTGTCGCTGTGCAGCCTCGGCATTGTCCCAGAAGCCGTCGGCCATGGTGCGGAGCTGCTCTTCTTCTACTGCTATTTTCTTCCCGTCGATGTCAAAGATACCTCCTCAGCGCAAGCATACGCTCAAAAGTCTCTTTTAATTGTTCTTGTGTAATCATTGTCTTTGTAATACTGTGTTGCAAAGGTCTTATTCTTAAATCAATCGCTCAAAATCGGCTGATTGCCCTGATTTTGAGCGACTAAATGGAGCGACAGACGGGGCTCGAACCCGCGACCCTCGGCTTGGGAAGCCAATGCTCTACCAACTGAGCCACTGTCGCATTGTTTTGTTGCTGCAAAGTTACGAAAACTTTGCCGAATAGTCAAAAATTTAGGACTTTTTAGTGCTCGCGATCAGAAGTCTTTGCCGGTAAACTGGGCGCCGCCTTTCGACACGGCTCCGCTGTGTTCTTTTGTGTCGGAGTTGAAGCTGTAGCTTATCGAAAGTGCTATGTTGGGGAACTTTGGCCGCACGAAGGTGTACGATTCGAGGTTGGCGGCCCGTTTGGTGCTGTTGTATCGCGCGGTATGGAATACGTTGTGCATTACAAGCGAGGCCCACAGCGTGTTTTTGACGATCTGCTGGCGTACGGCGAAATCGAAATAGCAGTATGCCTTCTCCTTGCCCTGTGAGAATACCGTCGGTCCTACAAAGTTGGCGTCGAACTGCATCTTGGTGGTCGGACCTACCGTAAAATTGTTGATTAGCGATGCCGAATAGCTCACATTGGAGCGCGATGTGCATCCTTCGTATTTGCTGTCGAATTTATAGTTGAAGAGGCTGCCGTTGATGTTGGCCGACCACCAGTTCGCTATTTTCAGGCGCGACGACAATTCGATGCCTATGGTAAGGTCGTTGCCGGCATTGATGAGCGAGTCGAGGGTCACGCCGGGTTCGTAAGGCACTCTCACGCGCTCGGCTACATCGCTGCGGTGGCGTACGTAAGCACTGGCTGCGAGTGTGTTGCCGTTGGGGAATACGTGGTTGTAGCCGATTTCGGCAGAGTGCACATAGGCCGGACGGATGTCGGGGTTGCCGATGAGCTTGGTGTAGTAGTCTTCGTATGTGATATATGGCTCAAGCTGCCAGATGCCCGGACGGACGGTGCGGTAGGAATATGAAACCGAGAAGATGTTTGACTGGTCGGCGTGATAGCGCACGTGTGCCGAGGGGAAGAGGTTCCATCGCTTGATGTAGCGGTCGGCTCCGGCAACCTTGATAGTGAGGAGGTCGATGGTATGGTCGCCGCGCAGGCCGGCGTCGAACTCGAATGCTCCGGCTCTCTGATTGACCATCGCGTAGAGCGAATGTATCTGTCGGCGGTAGAAGAACGGCGCATAGAGATCGTCCTGCCATACGAAGTCGGCATGGTTGCGGTCCCAGTACTTTATGGAGTAGTCGCCGTGCTCGCTGTACGACACATATTGGTAGCCGGTTTCAAGTCGGCCCTCGGGGGCATAGTTGAGCTGATACGATGCCGTGCCGTCGAAGTCCCAGTGGTGCTCGTCTTCATAGCCGCGTGTGCCCTCGTAGCGTGTGCCGCTGAGGTCGAAGAGATTACTTTCGGTATATTCGAGGCAGTCCCAGTCGTAGCGTAGACGTCCGTTGACATCTATCCGGTCGCCTCGTTCGTTGAGTATCCACGCATATGTGACCGTGCCTTGTGCCAGATGTTTGGTGTTGGATATCTTGTCGTGGGCGTTGAATGTATGGTCGTGGATAAGCTCTCCGTCGAGTTCGCGGTGTTCGTTGTAGGACATGTGTCCGCCACGTTCTGTACGGGTGCGGCCGTGCTGGGCCTCTATGTTGAGATGATGCTTGCCCAGATCGAGCTCCCAGCCGGCGATCGCTATATAGTTGGATGGCGCGGTATATCGTGTGCCGTCGGCATGCGATGTGGTCAGGTAGTTGTCGACGTTTGTCGTTTTTGTCTGGCGGAAATCACTCTTGTCTTTAAGCCGGTTGGCGATGCCGCCTACATACCAGCGGTTCGAGCCGTGTACATACGACAGGTTTATGTCTGTATTGTATGCCATCATGGTGCTGCCGCTTGCCGAGGCGGTGGCTGAGAAGCCGTGCTTGGTTTCCCGTTTTGTAGTGATGTTGATGATGCCAGTGTCGCCGTCGGTGCGGTATCGGGCCGACGGGGTGGTAATGATTTCTATGTTCTCGATCGATGCGGCCGGTATCTGTTGCAGTGCCTGTGTGCCGTCGAGCATGCTCTTCTGTCCGTTGACATATACGAGGAAGCCTGTGCTGCCGCGAAATGATATCTCGCCGTCTGAGTCAACCCTGACAGAAGGCATCGATTTGAGAATGTCTGCCGCTGTGCCGGCCGATGCTGTGAGGGCGGTGCTGGCATTAATCTTCTGGCGGTCGAGCTTATATATCACTTTTCCTCGCTCGCCGGTCACTACGACTTCGGCAAGCTCATTGTCCTCCGGGGTCAGCCTGATTGTGCCCAGGTCGATATCTCCGTCGATATTTATATCTGTGGTGTACGTCTCATAGCCGAGAAGCTGTACGCTGAGTATATGCCGGCCCTTGAGTTTGGTGTTTATCGAGATGGCTCCGTCGTTGTCGACCGTCGCTGCGGCTAGTGCTATTGAGTCTGTGTTTGAGATAGCGGCTGTGGCTCCCGTCGCCGGGCTGTCGGTTTCGTCTATTACCTTTGCCGTGATTATATGTGCCTGCATGTGTAGAGGCATTATAATTGCGAGAAGGCAGAGTAGGGGATATTTCATGGTCGTGTATGGATTGGTTTTGCCCTGTGGGCAGTCCATTGCTTATGTTCGTGTGATTAATAATGTGTAAAATTACAAAATTTTGTGTTGTCGGGGAAGGTATTTATACGTTTATTTACGATTGTTAACTTATTGTGTAAAATTTAATATATCTTAACGCGAAGCGGCCGATTTATTGACTACATTTGCTGCAGAATACATAAATCTGTCATGACACATTTTAAAAGAATATCGATATTTGTCCTTGCACTCATTTGTGCACTTCCGGCTTTTTCGCAGTTGTATGCTTCCAAACCTCGTTTTAAGGCCCTTGTATATTATTCTGATACGGCAGAGTCGGCGCATGTCGAATTTGCCGAACAGGCGATAGACTATTTCCGCCATTTGTCGTGGGGCGAAGGTTTTATCCTTGATCAGACCACATCGCTGGCCGGATATACATACGACAAACTCAAGGAATATACTATGATCATTGCTATCAATGCCAGCCCGGGCGCAGGCGGCGAGAGGGCCTTGTTCGAAAAATATATGGAGAATGGCGGTGGTTGGCTCGGATTCCATGCCGCGGCATATAATGATGCCAATACCGGGTGGCCATGGTATGTGAAATTTCTTGGTGGCGGTGTATTCTATTGTAATAACTGGCCGCCTCAGCCGGCTTTGCTTGATGTTGATACCGATGCAAGCCCTGTGACGCGAAGCCTGCCCTCGCAGTTTGTGGCGGCCGAGAGCGAATGGTACCAGTGGAAACCGTCGCCGAGGCAGAATCCCGACGTTGAGGTGCTGGTCAGCCTTTCCTCCAGGAACTACCCGTTCGGGATAAAAGATATCGTTACCGGGGGAGACTTCCCCGTAGTGTGGCGCAATAAGAATTACAGAATGGTATACCTCAACTTCGGGCATGGCGACCGTGAGTTTCTCGATCCGACTCAGAACCTTCTCGTAGTAAATGCTTTCAGATACGTGGCGAGTCTAGACCCGTCGGGAGATCCGTTTCAATAATTTATTGTGTCGGCATGGTTAAAAGATGCTAATTGACCGCAGAAATTGTTGCGCGTCTCGCTATAAATTTGTAATTTTGTAATTTAGAAACTGCATGGAAGATGCAGCGCGTTAATTAATAAACTGATTTATTTACAAAAACCATTAGCCTATTGCATATATCTACTCCAATTTTTAAAGATTAGAGAAATGCGAAAAGATATAAAGCTGACCGATGAGCAGCTTGTCTCGGCCTATGCTGCCGGAGATAATGCGGCTTTCGATACTCTTCTCCTCCGTCATAAGGATCGGCTTTTCACTTATATTTATCAGATGGTTCGCGATAGCGATCTTGCCGACGATATCTTTCAGGAGACATTCGTCAAAGTCATTATGACAGTCAAGCAAGGACGGTATCAGGACATGGGTAAATTCTCTGCCTGGGTAACAAGAATTGCCCGTAATCTTGTCATTGACTCTTTCAGGGCTGAGAAAAGCGAGGCGACAATTTCTACGGATAACGAAGAAATCGACATCTTGAACCGTAGGGAACTTTCCGAAAACACTATTGAAGACGCGATGATCGACTTACAGATCGAAGACGATATCAGGTCGCTTGTCGACTGTCTTCCTCAGGTGCAGAAAGAAGTTCTCATGATGCGTTACTATCAAGACCTGTCATTCAAGGAAATAGCAGATATTACCGGCGTGAGCATCAACACTGCGCTTGGGCGCATGAGGTATGCGATCCTGAATCTGCGCAAAATGGCTAAAGAAAACGAACTCTGCCTGACCCATTGATTTTCAACGACTCGACGGCTGTGCGATAAAAAAGTCGTAAAAATATTTGGTCATTTCGATAAAAGGTCTTAACTTTGCACCGCAAAAGCGATAAACCCACATCGTAAGGAGGGGTGGGTGAGTGGCTGAAACCACCGGTTTGCTAAACCGACGATGGGAGCAATCCTATCCACGAGTTCGAATCTCGTCCCCTCCGCA
>JAGAUV010000005.1 GCA_017620635.1 Muribaculaceae bacterium
AAAAAAGGCTGCGCGTAGGGGGATACGGCGCAGCCTGGCGTTATAGCGTTTTGCTATTATCTGCTTGCGAAGTTGCCTTGGAGTGCTACCTGCTGGTAGGCATATACTCCGGCTTCTGAGAGTTCGAATACCTGATAGTTTCCTTCTCCTACGGGCATTTTCACGTGTGTGTCATCCACAAATGTTAAGAGGTCGTGGCTTTCGCCGTTTGCGGTGTAGCTCCATGTCTGTGAGTCCTTGTCGAAATCCAGACGTACCTTGGTGTTGTCGTTGAGGCTGATCACGTCGTAGCCTTTGCCGTCGCATTTCACAAGGTACTTGCCATCGTTGCCTTCGATTATCTTGTCGCCTTTAGCCATAGGATTGCTGCCGCTCCAGAACTCGATTGAGTTGAGCACGAGAAGATCGGCGAGACCGCTTACTTCATATACCGGGAGAACCCAGAATGCGAAGAATACGAGTTCGTTTACGAATTTGTTGCCTACATGCTGGTTCCAGCTCAGGAGACGGTTTGTAAGAGAGAAGCTGCCGATACATGATGACATCGAGAGCATGGCCCCACAGAGTACCAGGGCAAGGACACGCGACATAATGCGATTTTTCATGTTCTTATTGTTTTGTTAGTTAAGTGAGTTAAGTCTGATAGCAAAGTTAGTGATTATTGTTGAGATTGAACGTACAAATCCACAATAAATATCATGCCGATATCTCACGGCGTGCATGCTCGTAGAAGTTCGTGATCTTGTCGACATAGTCAACGGTTTCACTGCCACGGCAATATCCGTATTTTACCACCGGGTCGTTATAGTATTTCGGATTCATCTTCATCAGTATTGCCTTGCTCACATTGCCGTCCCACACCTGAGGATCCAGACCGTATTTGTCGGCAAGGGCTATGGCGTCGTATACATGGGCTATGCCGACATTATATGCCGCGATCACGAATTTGAGCCTTTCCTTATCGTTTGGCACATATTTGATCAGATAGCTGTCGATGTCGTCAAGAAGCTTAGTCGCCACTTTGACGCTTGTCTCGGGATTATTGAGCTGGGCCACGCTCGTGCGGTAGCCACGTGCGGTGCGCGGCATGATCTGCATAAGGCCACGTGCGCCTGCCCACGATCTTGCGTTGGGCCTGAAGCGGCTTTCCTGATAGGCCTGAGCAGCCATAAGGCGCCAGTCCCAGCCGATATTGGGAGCGTACTTTTTAAACAGATCGTCGTATTTCGATATATAGCCTTTGGAGAAGTCGAACTTAATGGTCGGGGAGTACTTGGCCTGTTCAAAGAATTGCTTCAGCAGATCCTTGTTTATCTCCTGAGGCTCGCACATGGCAAACCAGGCGTCTATCGAATCGGCGAGCCATGCTTTGTCGGGAGCGACAGCCCACGACGAGCGTTGCGCGAAGCTGACCGGCACTTCGATATCGAGGCCGGGATAATATGTTTTGTTGAGTCGTGCGATATCGCTGTCGACCACAGTCATCGGTATCTTTCCGTCGTTGACCATCGCTATAAGGTCCTCGGTAATGAGACTGTCTCCGTCGACTTCATGTATCTCTATTCCGCCTCCAAGCTCGTCGTTGAGGTTGTGCATACGTCGGAGGTACTTGCTGTCTTTCTCTACATATACATCCTTGCCTATAAGCTGGGTTATGTCGGTAACAGGAGCCTCGCCCTGCACCTTAGGCTGTACGAGCACCTGGGTCGTATAGTTTTCAGGTCCGCAAGGTATCACATATTTGAGGTAGTGCTCTGTGATAGGCACATCGTATGCGATGAGATCCACCTTGCCCGAGTCGAGCATGGCTATAGCTTCCGACAGGCTCCTTACGGCTTTCAGATCGAGCACCATGCCTTTCTGTTCGGCGAGGCTGTCGACGAGCGTGTAGTCATATCCCATCGGTTCGCCTCGGTATATGAAGTAGGACGTGGGGGAATAGAGCGTTGCGACTTTAAGAGTGTCTGGAAGCCGGTGTTCCGACCTGTCGGCTTTATTGTCGGAACAAGACGACAACACCGCCACGGCAGCAAGTACTGCGGTGGCGGTGATAGTATGATATGACGCGAATTTGGCCATTGTGGGGTAGGTTCTTGTTTCTTATGTTTTGCCTGCCCCGGTGCGTCCGTATTGCTTAGTAGTCGAAAGTGCCGTAGGGCGTAGAGAGGGTAAGGCGTTTGTTCTCTGATGCTTCGACGCGTCCGATGATCTTTGCCGGTACACCCATGCTTTCCGATATGGCGATAATGCGCTCTGCTTTGTCGGCCGGGAGGTAGATTTCCATGCGGTGGCCCATATTGAATACCTTGTACATCTCGCGTGCGTCGGTACCGGATTCACGGCGTATGAGCTCGAACAGCGGTGGTACGTCGAATAGGTTGTCTTTTATAACATGTACATTGCCTACAAAGTTCATTATCTTTGTCTGTGCGCCGCCCGAGCAGTGTACCATACCGTGTACGTCCTTTCTGTTCTCGGCCAGTATAGCCTTTATTACAGGAGCATAGGTGCGTGTGGGCGAGAGAACGAGCTTGCCTGCATTGACCGGTGCTCCGACCACGGGATCCGTGAGGCCGCATGTGCCGCAGTATGCCAGTTCCTGCGGTATCTCGGTGTCGTAGGTCTCGGGATATTTTCTCGCGACATTCTTGTTGAACACATCGTGACGGGCCGAGGTAAGGCCGTTGCTGCCCATACCGCCGTTGTACTCAGTCTCGTAGGCGGCCTGTCCGTAGCTTGCCAGACCTACTATCACATCGCCGGGGCGTATGTCGGCATTGTCGATCACGTCGGCACGACGCATGCGGCATGTCACGGTGCTGTCTACGATGATAGTGCGCACCAGGTCGCCAACATCGGCAGTCTCGCCGCCGGTAGAGTATATATTGACACCGAAGCGACGTAACTCCTCGAGCAGTTCCTCAGTGCCGTTGATTATGGCAGCGATGACTTCGCCCGGCACAAGTCGCTTGTTGCGGCCGATGGTCGACGACAGCAGGATATTGTCGGTGGCGCCGACGCACAGCAGGTCGTCGATATTCATAATCAAAGCATCCTGTGCAATGCCTTTCCACACTGACAGGTCACCGGTCTCGCGCCAGTAGGCGTAGGCGAGCGACGATTTCGTGCCGGCGCCGTCGGCATGCATTATGTTACACCATTCGGGATCTCCGCCAAGATAGTCAGGCACTATCTTGCAGAATGCTCCGGGAAAGAGGCCCTTGTCGATGTTCTTGATAGCGTTGTGTACATCTTCTTTCGATGCCGACACGCCGCGTTGGTCATAGCGTCCGCTTTGCATTATGTGTATGTTTTTTATTGATTAATATCATTTTAGTTTATTGATCTCGGTCGGATTGCCGACAAGCCATATTATGTCGCCTGTCTGGAACAGCAGATCGGGCCTTGAGTCGATATATTCATCGCCCCTGTTCACTGCCACGACAAGAGCGTCGTATGTGTCGCGCAGCGACGATGATCTCGGAGTCTTGCCTATCAGCGGAGAATCTTCGCCGAGAAGTATCGAGGTCAGTTTAATCTGAGTCGGGTCTATGGTGTTTGTCTCCTCGGGCAGCTGAGCCTCTACCTTGGGTAGCATGGCCGCAATCTGATCGTCGGTGCCTATGACCGACAGCACGTCGCCCGGATATATACGCGTACGGCCGTTAGGTATGGGTATGTAGTGTGCATCGCGCTGTATGCCCACCAGATTCACGCCATATATGTTTCGTATATTGGAGTCCATTAGCCTTTCGCCTGCAAAGGGGCAGTCGGAGCCGACAGTCATGTAGGCAAGGTGCAGGTCATGCACTACGGCATTCTTGCGGCCGCTGCGGCGCAGTTCGCGCTCGTTGAGGTTGTCGATAAATTTGCTCTCGATGCGTCCCATGCTGTCTCTGAGCCTACGGGAGAAAAAGAGTACCAGCAGTACAAGAAGAGACACTACGACGGCGAGACCGACGCGCGAAGAGTATATCTTTACGAACACCGACACCACGAAACCTATCGCCACGGCAAAGCGCAGTATCATCATCACTATGCGCGGTATGCGGTCGGCCATGCTGTTTTCCTCGCCTTTGACCGGCGACAGTGGCAGCATGAGGGCCAGCAGGAACGGCGACATGGCAAGGAGTGTGATTGCAAGCGACAGCAGACGGCTCCATCCATTGGCAAATTCTTCGAGATAAGGAGTAAGATACTCGAGCGAGATGATAAGTATGGCAAGCAGCACCACCGTATATATCGCCGTGCGCCATAGCGATCTTTTGATCACGCGTCCCCAGTGACGGCCGGCGGCATCGCTTCTGTCGGCCTCTTTCTGGTAGCGGTCGATGAGAAAATGAAGTTTCTTAGGCAGATGGCGTTCGAGCATGTTGTATGCCGGCACCGACATCTTTATGAAGTACGGCGTAGTGAATGTGGTAATCACAGATACGGCCACAACAATAGGGTAGAGTGACGAATCAAGTACATTGAGCGACATGCCCAGAGTGGCGATGATAAACGCAAACTCGCCTATCTGAGTGAGCGAGAAGCCCGACTGTATGGCGACTTTCAGCGACTGGCCGGTAACAAGCATGCCGGCGGTGCCGAAGATTATCATGCCTGTGATCACGACCGCCGACAGCACTAATATCGGGGCCCAGTAGTGAACGAGAATGTCGGTCTGTACCATCATGCCGACCGAGATGAAGAATACCGCGCCGAAAAGGTCCTTGACCGGTGTCACTACATGCTCTATGCGTTCGGCATATGAAGTGCCGGCGAGTATGGAGCCCATGACGAATGCGCCGAGAGCGAGCGAGAAGCCGCAGTATACAGAAAAGACGGCCATGCCCAGGCACAGACCCATGGATATGACGAGCAATGTCTCGCTGTTGAGGAAGCGGCGTATCCTGTTGAGTATCGACGGCAGCATGTACACTCCCACCAGAAACCATATCACAAGGAAGAAGATGAGCTTGCCGATGCTGAACAGCAGCTCCGAGCCCTCGACCGTATTGTTGATGGCGATCGACGACAGTAGCACCATCATCAACACTGCGAACAGATCTTCTACTATGAGCACGGCAAGGACTATCGAGGCGAATTTCTGTTGCCTCAGCCCCATGTCGGTAAAAGCCTTGATGATGATCGTTGTCGACGACATCGACAGCATGCCGCCAAGGAAGAGGCAGTTGATATGATTGAAGCCGAGCACATGACCTACGGCGAAGCCTGCACACATCATGCCGGTAATGATGATGAGCGCGGTTACCACGGCCGAACCGCCCGAATTGAGCAGTTTCTTGAAGCTGAACTCCAGACCAAGGGAGAACAGGAGAACCACAATGCCTATCTGGGCCCAGAAGTCGATGTTTTCTTCTGTCGTTACCGAGGGCAGATATTCGAAGTGCGGACTTGCCAGAAAGCCGGCCACGATATATCCGAGCACCACCGGTTGCTTGATCCATTTGAAGAGCACCGTTACTACGGCCCCCAGTATGAGGATAAAGGCAAGGTCGGTAATGAGTCCTTCGATATTCATATCTTGCAGGTCAGAAACTTAATTGATTAGCCAGCGAGATCGCTTTGGTGGGATGCAGGGCCTCGAACTGCGAGAAGATCTTTATGTAGTCGGTCGTCTCGCGCACGAGGCACACAAGGTTGAGGCGAGTCTCTCCGGCGTCATAATCGTATTCCACATAAAAATTCTGCAGATGTATGTTATGACGTTTAAGTACAAGCTTATAGTCGCTTATGTCGTGCAGGATATCAGCCGTGCGCACACGTATGATGCGCGACTCGGAGCCGCGGCTGAGCCTGTGCTCTATGCGTTCGAGCTGCACGAGTATAAACAGTATCAGTGCGCTCGCGATAACCGAAACCACATACATGCCCACTCCTACGGCCATGCCGATGATAGCCACCATCCATATGCCGGCGGCAGTAGTGAGGCCACGTACCGAGCCTTTCATCTGTATTATGGCTCCGGCGCCGAGAAAACCTATGCCGGTAATTACCTGCGCCGCGATACGGCCGGGATCGCCGTTTTTGAGCCCCATGTATTCCTGTGGCACATATATCGACAATAGCATGGCCAGAGTGGCGCCCATGGCTATCAGCGAGAAAGTGCGCACTCCTGCTGTCTGGCCCTTGCGCTTACGCTCGTAGCCTACGACAGCGCCGAGCAACATACTCAGCACTAATTTATAGATCGAACCGATGGTGTTGACTTCGATCGAATTTATAGCTTCGTATATAGTCTCGGCAAGGGACATTATTTGAGGTTGAAATGCTTGGAAGTGAGGCGGAAGTTGTCGGCGAACAGCTCTACGGTATAGTCGCCGGCGATGAGGGGTGCGTTGACGTCCCAGTATATTGTGATGCCGCCGATTTCCTCGCCTGCGTATTCGATGATCTTACGTGCGGTATACTCCACGTTGCCGCCCTCGAAGTCGAAGGTGCCGGCACCGCCGAGCAACTGGCCCGACGGAGAGATGATGCGCATGTAGATGGTCTTTTCGCCTACGGGTGTCGAGTTGTTCTGAGGTATGGTAAAGGTGGCCATGAGCTGTACGGCCTTGGTTACCTTTTTCTCCGTCTTGCCTTTCTTGTTGAGGGGTGTCAGATTAAGACCTGTCACATTGAGCCTTTCGGCAAGAGTCATGCGCTCGCTCAGCGCCTCATTGCGTCGGGTAGTCTCTGTTACCTGGCTGCTCAGACGGCGGTTCTCGTTCTTAACCTGCTGGTTTTCGTCGCGCAGCTGCTGGTTCTCCTTGTTGAGACGGTCTATTTCTTCTACATAGTGGCGCAGAAGTGCGCGGAGAGTGTCGATCTCGCTGCGTAGCTTGGCGATTTCGGCGGCGCTCTTGCTCTTCTGGTTCTTGAGTTCCTGCTGCAGTTTCTCTACCTGTATGCGGGCAGCTTCGTATTTGTCGTTGAGTTCGCGCTTTACCGAGTCGTCGGTAATGAATTTACGGGAGTTCTCAAACTGTGCGAACTCATCGTTAAGGTCCTGATATTCACGTTCGAGATCGGCCTGTGCCATATCAAGCAGCTGTTGTTCTATCTGGTTTTCGAGAGCCTGGGCCTTGCGGTTGGCTCTTACTGTAGTGAATACCAGTATACCGATAAGGATAGCTGCGACAGCGCCGCCGATAATGTATAAAGTCCGGCGAGGAATGCCATTGAAAAATTCTGAACTCATGTTATAAATAAATTATAGCGTTTTCAACCCACAAAATTAGTCATAATCTGCCAAACGGCAAAATTTATATTTTAAGGCATTTGGTACTGAAAAAGTCGTGCGATGTATGGTGTGAGGCAGTCACGATAAATTTTTTGTCGAGTGAATAATTTTTTGTAAATTCGCGTTGAAAAGTGAATATTATGATGTGTAAACGCATAAAGATATTAATTCTGACAGGTCTTCTGGCTTTTAGCGTGGTGGCAGCGCCTATCGACGACGCAAAGCGCCTTTATCGCGACGGCGACTATGCCGGAGCCGTAGAGAAGTTGCGCAAGATATTGCGCAGCAGGCCTAAAGACGGTACTGCCAACTATTACCTCGGTCTCTCGCTCATCGGTATGGGCGATTATGCCGCCGCTACAGAGCCTCTTAAGAAGGCCGAGGACCGCGGTGTGGCCGACGCTTCAAGGATACTTACAGAGCGTGCGCTCGACGAGTATTGTGTGGAGGACGCCGATACCCATATCGAGGCATGGCAGACATCCTTGCGCAAAGCTAAGAAAGACGAACCGGCCGAGCTGGCCGCGCTGCAGCGCAGAGCCATGCGTATGAGCAATATGCTCGAGCGTGTGGAGAAGGTGGAGATCCTCGACTCCATCGCCGTAGACAGCGCCGACTTTTTCAAGGCCTACCGTCTGTCGGCTGCCGCCGGACGCATATTGCCGTCCGATGCCGTGCGTCGCATAGGTGCCGGACAGGATGCCGACGAGCTGTCGATAGCATACATGCCTCAGAACAACAGCGAGATACTCTGGAGCGCCGCCGATACTTCCGGCGTATTCAGCCTGTACAGCGCAAATATTCTTGACGACGGCACCCTCGACCATACCGTTGCCCTTGACAAGAGTCTGGCCGATGGCGGAAGCGCCAAATTCCCCTTCCTGATGCCCGACGGCGTGACTCTGTACTTCGCTAATGACGGCGAAAATTCGCTTGGCGGCTATGACATATTCATGACGCGGCGCAACGAAAACCAGGAAGGCGCCTACTATCAGCCCCAGAACGTGGGCATGCCTTATAACTCTCCCTTCGACGACTACATGCTGGCTATCGACGAGACCTCGGGTCTGGGCTGGTTCGCTACAGACCGCAACCGTATCCCCGGCAAGGTCACGGTCTATGTCTTCGCTCCTTCGGCTATGCGTGTCAATGCCGATACCGACGATCCAAACCTCGCTTCGCTTGCCATGCTGAGCGACATATCGCTTACCCGGCGCGAGGGAGTGGATTACAAGTCGGTTCTTGAATCCAGACTGCCTAAGAATAATGTTTCGGCCGGCGACGACAGTACGCCGCAGCTGTTTGCCATTGACATGGGCAACGGCCGCGTATACACTTCGCTTGGCGATTTCCGCAAGGAGCGTGCGCAGAGTGCCATGCTCGAGGCTCTTGCCACGGCTGTGGCTCTCGACCAGCATCTCAAGGCCGAGGATGCTCTGCGCGACCGCTACCGCAAGGGCGACGACAGTGTGGCCGGAGAGATACGCGACAGCGAGCGCGAGACCGATCAGCTGCGCCGCCGCTACCGCACGCAGGTCAACAACGCTGTAAGACTCGAGAAGGAGTAAACGGCTTCTAATCAGTATTTAATAAACTATTAATATATCATGAAATGAAACTGACTGTTGTATTGGTTATCGTGCTCGCCATCGTGGCGCTGATAATCTTCTTCTATTATTGTCCGTTCTTCCTGTGGATTTCGGCCCGGGTAAGCGGTGTGAAGATCTCGTTGCTGCAGCTTGTGCTTATGAGAATACGCCAGGTGCCTGCAAGCGTGATCGTAAGAGCTCTTATCGAGGCTCACAAGGCCGGGCTCCATGATGTTACGCGCGACGATCTCGAGGCTCACTACCTTGCCGGCGGTAATGTGGAGCGCGTGGTGCACGCCCTCGTGTCGGCATCGAAGGCCAACATCGATCTCGGCTTTAAGATGGCCACCGCCATCGACCTTGCCGGCCGCGATGTGTTCCAGGCTGTCCAGATGAGCGTAAATCCCAAGGTCATCGACACTCCTCCCGTCACTGCTGTCGCCAAGGACGGCATCCAGCTTATCGCCAAGGCCCGTGTGACTGTGCGTGCCAACATCCGTCAGCTCGTCGGCGGTGCCGGCGAAGATACGGTCCTTGCCCGTGTAGGCGAGGGTATAGTATCGTCGATCGGTTCGTCGGAGAGCCACAAGCAAGTGCTCGAAAACCCCGACTCGATTTCCAAGCTTGTGTTGCGCAAGGGTCTTGACTCTGGCACTGCCTTCGAGATTCTGTCGATCGACATCGCCGATATCGACATAGGCCGCAACATCGGTGCCGCCCTTCAGATCGATCAGGCAAACGCCGACAAGAACATCGCCCAGGCCAAGGCTGAGGAACGTCGTGCAATGGCTATCGCTCGCGAGCAGGAGATGAAGGCGCTGGCTCAGGAAGCCCGTGCCAAGGTAATTGAGGCTGAGTGCGAGCTGCCTAAGGCTATGGCTCAGGCTTTCCTGAGCGGTAACCTCGGAATAATGGACTATTACCGTATGAAAAATATGGAGGCTGACACCTCCATGCGTCAGTCGATAGGCCAGAGCCCGACATCGACTCCAGAGATCAGACAATGACAACTCTTCTGACTGCTCTTATAGTGCTTGTAGGGGGCTATGCCCTCTACGGGCTTTTGGTAGAGAAAGTGTTCGGCATAGACTCCAAACGTCTTATGCCGGCGCAGACACGTGCCGACGGCGTCGATTTCATTGAGATGCCGACATGGAGGGTATTCCTCATCCAGTTCCTCAATATTGCCGGCCTCGGCCCTATCTTCGGCGCCATAATGGGCGTTATGTTTGGTCCTGCGGCATTCATATGGATTGTGGCAGGCACGATATTCGGTGGCGCAGTCCACGATTTTATATCGGCCATGATGTCGATACGATCGGGCGGAGATTCCCTGCCCGAGCTTGTCGGCCGTGAACTCGGCCCGGTAATAAAGCAGATACTCAGGGTCGTTTCTATCGTATTGCTCGTTCTTGTGGGTGCGGTATTTATCCTTACCCCTGCCGGGCTGCTTGCCGGCATGACTCCCGACTGGGCCACAACGACATTCTGGATCGCTGTCATATTCCTATATTATATTGCGGCCACGTTGCTGCCTATCGACAAGCTTATCGGGCGCTTCTATCCTATATTCGGTTTCGCATTGCTCTTTATGGCGGCCGGTCTGCTTTATGCTCTCCTTTTCGGCGGACATGCGATACCCGATGGCTTTGCCGAAGGTCTTCAGTCGCGTCATCCGTCGCCGGAGAGTCATCCGCTCTTCCCCATGATGTTTGTCAGCATAGCATGTGGGGCTATATCGGGCTTCCATGCCACCCAGTCGCCGATGATGGCTCGCTGTCTCAAGAATGAGCGGCTTGCCCGTCCGGTATTCTATGGCGCAATGGTTGCCGAGGGTATGGTCGCGCTTATATGGGCGGCCGCAGCGATATCGTTTACCGGCGGCTACAGCGAATTGCAGGAGTATATGAGCGGACACTCGGCCGGCGACCTCGTACATGAGATTTCGGTCGGTTGGCTCGGTACTTTCGGCGGTATACTTGCCCTTCTCGGCGTGATAGCCGCTCCGATTACCACCGGCGATACCGCGCTGCGCTCGGCTCGCCTCATAGTGTCGGACTTCCTCCACGTCGATCAGAGCAAGCTGTCGCGACGTCTGCTTGTGTCGCTTCCTTTGTTTGCCTGTACGTTCGCTCTAATGCTTCTCGACTTCAATGTGCTGTGGCGCTATTTCGCATGGACAAACCAGATGCTGTCGGTATTCACTCTCTGGGCGGCCACTGTTTATCTTGCGCGTCATGGCAAGGCATTTGTGATTACCATGGTGCCTGCGGTCTTCATGACCACAGTAGTGGTAACTTACCTCTTTACGGCACCCACCCCCGAAGGGTTCGGTCTGCCGATGTCAGCATCTGTCGCTATTGCGGCTGTTGTCGATGCTATCTGTATCGGCCTGTTCGCAAGATACAAGGTGCTGCTGACCAACGGTAAGCTGATACATGATGTAGCTTATTGACTTTATGGACTTTAATAGTATTATATCTAATACACGACAATATACATTTCACAGCCATACCCAATATTGCGACGGGCGTGCGACCATGGAGGAAATGGCTCGCGCGGCCCTTGCATGCGGTATGCGTCATTATGGTTTTTCCCCTCATAGCCCGATAACGGTAGAGTCGCCTTGCAATATGAGCTTCGACGATGTGCCGGGATATCTCGAAGAAGTGAAGCGCATATCTTCCTTGCCCGAGCTGCGCGACTGCAGGTTTTATGCGGCTATGGAAATCGATTATCTCGGCGCCGACTGGGGGCCGGCAAACGATTATTTCAGGTCTCTGCCTCTCGACTATTCTATCGGCTCGGTGCATTTCATTCCCTCACAGGAGGGTATCTATGTTGATATCGACGGCAAATTTGTGAACTTCGAGAAGCGCATGCACGATTATTTTCACAATGATATCGAGTATGTTGTGGACACATTCTACGCGCAGTCGCGTGCGATGATCGAAGCAGGCGGTTTTGATATACTCGGTCATTTCGACAAGATAGGTCAGAATGCGTCGTACTATGCTCCGGGCATAGAGGACAGCAGATTCTATAAGGATAATGTTGAATCGCTGATAGGCATGATTGTCGACCGCCGCCTTACGATAGAACTTAATACAAAAGCACGTGAGGAACATGGCCGCTTCTTCCCCGGAGAGCGTTATCTGCCCGATCTGATCGATGCCGGGATAACGATACTTGTCAACAGCGATGCTCATCATCCCGACAGGATAGACGCTTCACGTGCCGAGGCGTTCGAAATTATTGACAGCATATCCCATGGCACGAACGCTTGAACTTCTGTCGCCGGCTCGCAACGCTGAGGTCGGCCGGATTGCCATACTTGCCGGCGCTGATGCTGTTTATATAGGAGCCCCGGCGTTCGGAGCGCGAGCTGCCGCAGGCAACAGTGTGGCCGATATTGCCGGGCTTTGCGCATTGGCACACCGTTATCGCGCAAGGGTGTATGTGACTATGAACACCATACTCTACGACGAGGAGCTTGCCGACGCCCGGGATTTGGTGTGGCAGCTATATACGGCCGGCGTCGATGCCCTGATCATACAGGATATGGCATATCTTGAGATGGAGCTGCCGCCTATAGCCTTGCATGCCAGCACTCAGTGTGATATCCGTACACCCGACAAGGCGAGATGGCTTGCTGAGGCCGGATTCGCTCAGCTTGTATTGCCTCGTGAGTTTACGCTTGATGAGATTAAAGCTTGCCATGATGCGGCCGGAGTGCCTGTAGAGGTATTTGTGCACGGTGCTCTGTGCGTGAGCTATAGCGGTGTATGTCAGGCCGGATTTGTATCTATGGGACGAAGTGCGAACCGTGGTACATGTCCGCAGATGTGCCGTCTGCCATATGATCTTGTCGATGAAAACGGCCGGGAGGTGGCGCCGCGAAAGCATTATCTGTCGCTGCGCGATTTAAACCGAAGCAGCGATATAGCCGGACTCGTCGAGGCCGGTGCTTCTTCGTTCAAGATCGAGGGACGACTTAAGGATGCCCGTTATGTGGCAAATGTTACGCGCCATTACAGTCGCCTGCTCGATGAATTCTGTGCCAAATCCGACGGCCGGTATGTGCGCAGTTCGTGCGGACGGGCGGAATCGACGTTTACACCTGATCCCGACCGCACATTCAACAGGGGATATACATCTTATTTCCTGCACAGTCCCGGACGCATGGCCTCGCTCGACACGCCAAAGTGGGCCGGTCTGGAGATCGGTCGTGTGACAAGTGCTTACGACAGCCGTCGCAAATCATTCCGTGCGAATCTTACTCAGGCTGTGGCCAATGGCGACGGTCTCGGCTTTTATGACAGGCTGGGGCATTATCAGGGCTTCAGACTGAACAAGGCCGAAGGCAATGTGCTTTATCCGGCAACTCCGGTAACGGAGCTTGCCCCCGGTATGGTATTGTACAGAAACAACGACAAGGCTTTTTTTGACCGCTTGGACAATACTGATGCCGGTTGCAGCCGTACGATTGACGTGCGCGTAAGTCTGAACCGCATCGACAGCACCCGGATAGCTCTTGAGGCTGAGGATGTGCGTGGATGCAAGGCGACGCTTGTTGCCGCTTGCGAGGATCAGGAGGCACGCACGCCGCAGCTCGAGCAGCGGCGTAGGGTTATATGCAAGACAGGCGATACTATATATCGTGTCGCCGAGGTAACCGATAATCTCGGCGATTGCTTCATACCGTCCTCTGTGCTTACCGGCTTGCGTCGTGATCTGTTGTCGCTACTCGATAAAGTGGCTGAGGCTACATATGTATATGACAGGCGCAAATCTATAGCCTTGGCTGCCGATGTGTTTGCCGGCATGAAGCTGGATAGTCAGGATAATGTCGCAAACCGCATGGCGCGTAGATTTTATGAAAGTCACGGTGCTGAGATAGTGCACGAAGCTATAGAGAAGGAGATGCCGGCCGGAGAGGTGCGCGTGATGCAGACCCGATATTGCATACGTCGCGAGCTTGGCGCATGCCTTCGTGAAAAAGGTGCGGACAAGTTCCCGTCGCCGCTTT
>JAGAUV010000027.1 GCA_017620635.1 Muribaculaceae bacterium
GTTGGGGACATTTTTTTGCTAAGAAATGATTTGGGGGACAATCGGGGGACAAAAATTAAAAGAGAAATCCCGCAACTCTTGAGTTTCAATGAGTTACGGGATTTTACAGTGCCCAGAACAGGACTCGAACCTGCACGCCTCGCAGCACTCGCACCTGAAACGAGCGCGTCTACCATTCCGCCACCTGGGCTTTGGTGCCAATTCGTAGATATATCATATCACTCCTTGGTTTTGCTCTGCAAAGTTACAAACTTTTTTTCATTCAAAATGCACTTTTACCAAATTTTTTTTGTTAATTTTGTTGAGTAATACATACTTAAAACGACATCATTCTTTTTATCAATCATAATTTCAACGACTTATGAGCATACTTAAAACAAATATACCTGTCGGTCTCTGCAGCGACCATGCCGGCTTTGAACTCAAAAACATCATCATTGGCTATCTCGAATCACAAGGAATCGAGTATCGTGACTTCGGCACATACTCTACCGACAGCTGCGACTATCCCGATTTCGCTCATCCCTGCGCTCTGGCCGTTGAAGATGGCAAGGTATATCCCGCAATAGCAATTTGCGGTACCGGCAATGGCATTGGCATGACTCTAAACAAGCATCAAGGCATAAGGGCCGCTCTCTGCTGGGAACCCGAACTTGCTCGTCTGGCTCGCGCTCACAATGATGCAAACATCCTCGTTCTCCCGGGTCGTTTCATTCAGCCGGAAGTTGCCATACAGTGTGTCGACACTTTCTTTCAAACTAATTTCGACGGCGGACGTCACCAGAACCGTATCAACAAAATGCCAGTCTCCGAATGCAATTGTAAATAAGTAATGAATGCTGTCTCAAGATTACTATGCGTCACTCTCGTCGCTGCGAGTTTATTCTCCTGCTCAAACGACGATAAATCAAACCGTTTAGTCATACTACATACCAACGACACCCATTCGCAGATTACTCCGGATCGCAACGATCTCGGAGGCGTCATGCGACGCAAAGCCGTCATCGACAGCATACGTCAGGCCGATCCAAATGTCCTTCTTGTCGACGCAGGCGATGCCGTTCAAGGCACACTCTTCTTCTACCTCTACGGAGGCAAGGCCGAGCAGGAAGTTATGAATGATCTCGGTGTCGATATTCGCATTTTAGGCAACCATGAGTTCGACAACGGCATCGACTCTCTTGCGTCAGTACTTGCGCTCTCCAACGCCACCAAAATTTCCTCCAACTACGACCTCTCTCAGACTCCTCTCGCCGATCAATTCGTCACTTCCTCAATTAAAGAATACGGCGGCAAACGAATTGGATTTATCGGAATTAACCTCAACCCCGACGGCATGATTACCAAAGGTAATTACGACGGACTCGTTTTCGAGCCAATCGTTGCAACTGCAAATAAAGCGGCTTCGAAACTTAAAAAAGACGACAAAGTCGATGCTGTCATCGCAATCTCTCATATAGGTTACGCTCCTGCCGGACTTGTCGGAGATTCTGTTCTCGCTGTCAACTCTCGTGATATCGACATTATAATAGGCGGACACTCTCACGATGTAATCGATCCAAAGACCGAAAGTGGCAATTCCCGTTCGCATCTGCGCAACCTCGACGGCAAACCCGTGCTCGTGGTCCAGACAGGTAAAGCAGGTCGCAAACTCGGTAAAATCGAAATCGACCTCGACAAACTCGGTTCTGACTCCTATCCTGATTATGAACTCATAGATATCGACAGCCGCTACGACTCTTATAACGATCCAAAACTCGCTGCAACAATCAAAAAATACTCCGACGGCGTCGACTCGCTCATGCAGCTCAATGTCGGTACCACAACTCGTGCGCTCGACAGCAAAAGTGACGAGCTACTCAACTTCTTCGCCGACTATGTTCTCGATCGCGGCAAAGAACTTGCCCCGAATGTCGACCTTGCCATTGTCAACAAAGGTGGTATACGCGACGGCCTTCCCCAAGGGAAATTTTCCAAGGGACAAATACTCAACATATTCCCCTTCCGCAACTATATTACCGTTATCGACATCAAAGGCAACGACCTGCGCGAAGCATTTGACGTCATGGCATCACGCGGCGGAGACGGCATCAGCGCCAACGTGACAGCAGAATACGAAACCGGCGAGGATCCTCACGCCGAAGATATCATGATCAATGGCAAAGAGCTCGATCCGGACAAAACATACCGCGTTGCCACTATCGACTATCTCGCAAAAGGCGGCGACTACATGACCTCGCTTACCAGGTCAAAGACCGTCACAAACAGCCCGAAGCTGGTCTACGATGATCTGCTCTATTACCTTACCGAAGGAAAAGGAAAAGACAAACCACTCGAAGGATCTTTAGAAAAACGCTGGACTATAGATAACTGACACTGATGAAGTACACCGACATTATACGCCGTTCATTAGGTCTACTAATATTGACCATATCATTTGCGGCGAATGCCGTTACACCGAACTTCGAAAGAGACAACCTTGCCAAAGCCGACCGATGGGCCGACTCGGTATACTCTACCCTTTCATTACGTGAGCGGATAGCTCAGCTTCTTTTCCCGAAGATAAATCCGGCCCAAGGGCAAGCATCAAAAGCAGCAATATCAAGATTGATAGGCAAGTATGGCTGCGGCGGTTTACTCTTCTCTTCCGGTTCTTTAGCCGAGCATATCGACATGAACCGTTATGCCGCATCGGTCGCCAAAGTTCCTCCTCTGATAAGCTTCGACGGCGAATGGGGCCTTGCCATGCGTGCCTCCGACAGTCCGAGATTCCCCGAGAACATGACACTCGGAGCGATTACTGACTATAGGCTCATCTACGAGTACGGCCGGGAAATTGCTCGGGAATGTCGACTCGCCGGTATCAATGTCAACTTCGCGCCCGATGCCGACGTAAACTCTAATCCTTCAAACCCGGTAATAGGCTTTCGCTCATTCGGCGAAGATCCTGTTCGGGTGGCAAAAGCATCGACCGCATATTCTCTCGGCCTTGAGGATGGCGGCGTACAGTCTGTCGCAAAACATTTCCCGGGGCATGGAGATACAAACATCGATTCCCATGAAGCCCTACCGTCTATCGACCGGACCATAGCCCAGCTCGATTCGGTCGAACTTGTGCCTTTCAAAGATTATATCGACGCCGGCTGCTCAGGCATAATGGTCGGACATCTTGCCGTTAATAGCCTTGACCCGTCAGGCTCGCCGGCATCCTTGTCGCCCGTAATTACTGATCAGTTTCTACGCAAGAAATTAGGATTCTCCGGCCTTGTCTATACCGATGCATTAGGCATGAAGGGTACATCCGGCAGCTCAGAAAATGTATCCCTTGCTGCCCTCAAAGCCGGAGCCGACGTACTGTTAAGCCCCCTAAATCCAATTTCCGACATTACAGCCATCGAAAAAGCCGTCAGGGACAAAGACATTTCAGACAGGCTGATTGAAGATCGCTGCAAGCGTATATTACGCTACAAATACCTTCTGAATGCCAGAAAGCATCCGGCCAACAGCGTCGACAGCATATGCGACAGCATCAACTCGCCCGAGGCTAAAGCCTTGATAGAGAAACTTTGCGACGCATCAGTGACAATAATAAAAAACGAAGGCGGCATACTACCGGTCAATACGACAAATGTATCTGTCGTAAACATAGGTGCACCACAGGCCAACACATTCTCGGACATCTGTAGCCACTATGCCGATATTGCGTCAAAGAATCCTGACGTTGTGATTGCTGCCGTCTACAACGACAGACTTGCTTCCCGTCAGGCGCTTGAGAAGCTTGCTCGCGAACATTCCGATATCGTCGCTGTATTCTTCATAAATCCGTATAAGATAGCTAAATTCGCCGATATCACAGCAAATTTGAAAGCTGTCGTATTGGCTTACGAAAATCTTGAGCCCATGCAGCAAAGCGCTGCTCAGGCAATTTTCGGCGGTATTAACGTCAGTGGTAGACTTCCCGTCGGGATCAAAGGCATAGCACGTGTCGGAACAGGAATTGACCTGACCAAAACACGGCTCGGATTTTCTTCTCCCGTAGCTCAGGATATGCATCCGTGGCTTACCGACAGTATCGACACTGTCGTGGGCAAACTCATCCGCGACGGCGGTATGCCTGGCTGTCAGGTACTCGTTGCCAAAAACGGATATATAATATTCGACAAATCATTCGGTCATCTATCCACCGTCTCAGGACCGAAGGTCAACCGTCAGACGATCTACGACCTCGCTTCAGTGTCAAAAGCTGTCGGCACCCTGCCGGGCATCATGAAGTCCTACGAAAAAGGCCTTCTCGCGCTTGACGATTCCATCGCAAAATACATCCCGCAGATTACCGACTCCGCAAAACGTCGCATCACTGTCCGTGAGCTGCTGTATCACGAATCGGCTATGCCGGCTTCACTCAATATGTTCGACATAATGTTCGACAAGACAAGCTATACCGGCAAGCTCATAAGCCCTCGTAGAAGCAGTACGAACAACATCAAGATCCAGAACAGAGCATGGGGAAACCGTTGGGCCAGATTGCGCCGTGACATTCTGTCTTCCTCAAAGTCAGACATCAATCCCGTCGAAGCCGCCGGCAACTTTTTCACAGGACAACAGACCTACGACACCATAATGCAACGCATCTATGATATCCCTCTGAGACAGACCAAAGAATACAACTATTCATGCCTAAACTTCTGTCTGCTCATGGATATCGAGCAGAGGCTTACCGGCATATCTCATGACCAATTTGTCGGACAAGAGATATTCGGCCCCCTCGGAGCATATCGTACAGGCTACCGACCGCGCACTTGGACCGACCCAGGCAATATCGCGCCAACCGAACACGACACATACCTCCGGCGCCAGACTCTCAAAGGCTATGTTCACGACGAACTTGCAGCCTTCTCAGGTGGCGTCCAGGGCAATGCCGGCCTTTTCGGCAACGCCGACGACATTGCCAAATATTGTCAGATGCTTCTCAACGGCGGTTCTTACGGAGGAAAACAGATCCTCCAACCCGAGACTACCCGGCTTTTTACGACCGACAAAAGCTCCACTTGCCGGCGCGGCCTCGGCTTCGACAAACCGGATATCGAAAATCCCGATTACTCCCCTACTTGCGATGAAGCATCCCCTCAGGTTTTCGGACATCTCGGTTTTACTGGCACAGTCTTCTGGGTTGACCCGACACACGACCTGATCTTCGTATTCCTGACCAACCGAGTGTACCCCACTCGCGACAGTGCAGTATTCAACCGCAGCTATATTCGCGCCCATCTCTTTTCTCTTGTTTATCGCGCATTACAGCAATGAGACATCTCTTCTTTTTTGCCACAATACTCTTCTGCGCAGCTAAAATCTTCGCTTCAGAGCCTTCCGATACAACCCGGCTGCAACTCGCGCCCACGATCACATCTTCAGTAGGGGCTATAGCTATAAATGCCGCTGCGACAGAGATATTGAAACACAGCATCCACGAACTACGTCCCGACAGATCCGCCAACAACTCATTTCCCTCTCGCCACACATCATGGGCATTTACCGCATCGACCGTACTCTCCAACGAGCTATACCGATATAGCCCCTGGTGGAGCATTGGTTCGCAGGTCGCCGCGTCGGCCGTCGGAATACAGCGTATTGCCGCCGGGCGGCACTGGGGCTCAGATGTCATTGCCGGTGCCGTATCTGGCATTATTTCTACAGAATTAGCCTACTTCATCACTCGCAAGATATTCAAGGAAACTTCGCCCTGGCAAAACTCGGTTCCATACGATTTCAGACCAACACTTAGCGTCTCATCGCAAGCCATATACTGGCTCAACAGTCCCGACGGCATGACTTTATGCACCGGGGTCGGCACTGATATCCGGTTTCGTCTCCCGGTCGCCGAACATTGGGGACTATCGGCCACCGCGCGCGTTTCATCCACACCTGTAAAGACATTGCCGGCCACTCCGGCTTCCACACTCTCCGCCGTCGGAGCCTCAGTCGGTATTTCCGGCAGCATGAACCTTCCGGGCGACAGATTAGGCTTAGTCTGCAGTTTAGAGACCGGCTGTCACAGATGGATCGCGAAAAAAGAAATACGCAGATCTGATTACAGTTTCGACGTCGAAGCTGCAGCCGGACTCGAGTGGCACATCACGTCATCATTCGGTTGTCGTGGAGCGGTAGCCTACAACATGGCCACAATGTCATCCGCAGTTCATGCGATTACCCTATCGCTTAGTTCACTCGTTATTTTCTGACCGCAGATCCGCTGCTTGATCTTGAAGCCGGTCCATGCCATGACAAGCGACATTATCGGCGACAGATAATTGAACACACAATAAGGCATATACACGATCGTCGAAACCTCCAGAACCGCCGCCTGTGTCACACCGCATGAATTCCACGGAATAAGTACCGACGTTACCGATACCGAATCCTCAAGCGTACGGCTCAGCAATCGTGGCTCGAGGCCGAGACGACGATAAGCATTGCGGTACATATTGCCGCCGATAATTAAAGCAAGATACTGGTCTGCCGTAAATCCGTTGAGGAATAGACCGCTTCCCACAGTACTGCCGACTATCGCAAATCGGGTGTGAATATGTTTGGTCAGCGTTCTTGTCAGCACCGACAGCATACCTGTGCCTATCATTGCCATACCGAACACCATGGCGCTCAGCACGAGCAATATCGTCGACAGCATGCCGGTTATGCCCGATGTCGACACCAGATTGTCGAACAGCTCATGTCCGGTTGTAAAAACACTCTCGCTCCACAACAGCTTTGCCGTTGCGACAATTCCACTTACCGGACCGTGTACGCCAAGCCACTCCGCTATTCCGGGCTGGAAAATGAAAATACCGGCCAGACCAAGCATAGAGCTTACGAATAACACTATCAACGTATTGACACGCAATGCAATGAGTCCGAAGGTAATTACCGGAATCAGCAGCACGGCCGGCGCAAGATTGAAATGAGAGTTCAATAGATCAAGTACCTCATTTGTCCCCTCTACAGAAACAGGGTCAAACATAAGCCCGACCACAAAAAATACAACCAGAGCGACCAGCATCGCCGGTATCGAGGTCAGCATGAGATATCTGATATGTTTGAACAGATCGACACCGCATGCCGATGACGCCACTACAGTAGTATCGCTCAAGGGCGACACCTTGTCGCCGAAGTAAGCGCCCGATATTATGGCACCGGCCACCCAGCCTACATGGAATCCCATTATCGTGCCTATGCCCATAAAAGCCACACCGAGTGTCGCGATCGTGCTCCATGAGCTGCCCGTCAGCACTGAAATAAGTCCGCAGACAACGCAACAGACTACAAGAAATGTAGTCGGATTCAGCAGTCTGAGTCCCCATTCAATCAAAAGCGGCACGACACCCGACAGTACCCAGGTAGTCGATATCATAGAGATAAATATGAGCATCGGCACCGCCGGAAGTATCTGCCGGGCACTCCTTCGGAATCCGACAATCATGCCTCTTCGGCAAAGGCTGCCGCAGAAAAAAGATAGCACAAGTGCAAGCGCCGACGTACTTAGCAGAGCGACAACACTATAGTCCGAGATTGAATCGGCTCCTTTATATATCAGTATACCGGCAATAAACAGGAGCAATGCCACAACCGGTATAGCTGAGAGCAGCAGTGACGGATCTGTCACAACTCCTCTTTTTAGTCCTAAAATCTTCAATTTTACGCTATTGTGAGTTGATAAATTTTGTACCTATAGGTTTAATGGATGCAAAATTAATCATTCGCCGGCGTATCTGTCAAGCCTTTTTCAAAAATTTTGAAATTTTAGCTGGTTCTTAACACTATTATTCATCAATAGCGTCAGGTGCAACACCCTTTGGCAGAGTGAGATGCAGCCACAGGAATGCAATCACGCCCGAAATTACCGATCCGCATACAATACCGAGTTTCGAATGCGCGAGCAAGTCGGCCTGATGCGGATCCATCGCATCAAACGACAGTGTGGCTATAAACAGCGACACCGTGAAGCCTATACCACCAAGCATAGCGATCGACGACATCATATGCCAGTTTGAATGTGCCGGCATCGGCGCCAGACCGAGTTTGACACACAGCCATGAAAAACCGAGGATACCTACAAACTTGCCTATCATGAGGCCGCATATAATAGCCAGCGACAAGCCCTCGAAGATCGACACGAAGCTCATGTCCATAAGATAGATACCGGCATTGGCGAAGGCAAACAGCGGCAGGATGAAATTGTTGACCGTCGGATGAAGCGTGTCTTCAAGATCCTGAAGCGGAGAAATTACCTTATCCGATGCCGACTCGACCTCTTTTAGCCAGTTCATCTGTTCCTTGTCAAGTATCGACTTCCGCTCAAGATCGTCAGGCTCGTCATCACTGAAGTGAGAGATCGACCGACGGATGATCTTGATATACTTTTTAGGCGCGAACACAGGTGTAGCCGGCACACAGAAGGCCACAAGGACACCTGCTATAGTCGGATGAATACCCGAATTGAGGAACAGGAACCATATAAGGCCACCGATCGACAGATAGAATATCTTGCTCTTTATACGCAGCGCCGAGCCGAGGAGAAGTACTCCGAAAAGCGCCGCCGCATAGACAAGCAGCATGGCATCGATATGCGACGAATAGAACGCCGCGATCACAATGATACCGCCGATATCATCTACCACAGCGAGTGTGGTAAGGAAGATCTTTAGCGACACCGGCACTCGTTTGCCGAGCATAGCAAGCACACCCAGCGAGAAAGCGATATCCGTTGCCATGGGTATTGCCGCTCCGCCTGAATAGTCTGTACCTTTGCTCATGAAATAGAATATCGACACCGGCACTATCATACCGCCTAATGCTCCAACTATCGGAAGCAAAGCCTGGCGGAACGATGATAATTCGCCGACAAGCACCTCTCGCTTTATCTCAAGGCCAATCGAGAAAAAGAATATGGCCATAAGAGCGTCATTGATAAAGGCAAGAAGAGTCATCGGCTCGCCGGAATGACTGAACAGATTGAAGTCGCCAAGCTGAAGACGCACCTCCTGATCCCAGAACTCAAAGTAGCTATGGTTGATACCCGGGATATTGGCGACAACAAGTGCAAGCACTGTTACCGCAATCAATATATTACCGCCACTTGCATGGCGCTGTATCGCTTGTCGGGCGGAAAAGAAAATACCTTTGTCGAACACCGACTTTTCTTCACTGTCCCATGTCGGGTGTGGACGGTGTGTGCGTGATGTTTTTTCTACCATGTAGAGATATATACCTATTATTTTTTTAAAACAATTCGTACGCCACATTGTTCGTAGCGATATACCTTGGAAAACGGCCGCAAAATTAGTAACAAATCTTAACATACGCAAATTCTTCAATTACTCTTTTTTTTGTAATATTGCATAAACAATGCTAAAAGCCGAATTTACAGACTATGAGCCGATACTATATTTTTGCTGCCTTAATAATATTTTGCACACTGGGCATATATGCAGAAAATACGGCTTTTAACGAAAGACACCAATGGCAAAGACTTGGTACATGTACGTTTACCAACGACATCATTGCCACCGGAAATCCTTCCTTATATGAAGTTACAGTAGAAGAGGACCTGACGGAGCCGGACATTTTCCGTATCGTCGACATATGGAGAAACCTTCCCGAGAGCAGTAAGAAGAGGCTCGAAAGAGAAGGCTTTACCTTATACTACGGCGATGATTATTACATTATCATCGACATACGCGACCATCAGTACGTGCGCATACCGGTTTCGCCCTTAGGTCTGAGTGATCAGGACGGCGACTACAGCGTCTGCACGCCATCCGAAATTATCGGCATGCACGTAGGCATCGACGATGATTTCGCCAGGTCTAAGGCCGGCAAGTTCTCCGACGGTATTGTCAGCTTTTCTCAACCAGGAGCCATATACCTGTGTCAAAACGAATGGTTCACACGCTCCAATCTTCATGGAGCCACATCTATCGATCTCAGCGAATATATCGCCGGCATAAACGACATTACGGCCGAGGACAATTCTGTCGAAGAATATTTCAACCTTCTCGGTATGCCGGTCAGAAATCCCGGCCCCGGCATATACATTTTACGCAAGGGGGCTAAAACTTCAAAGGTTCTTAAACGTTAGACTTAAAGACAGTTCTAAATGCTTAACGAAATGACACTACACCAACTCCTTCTCGAGCGTCACAGCATACGCCGATATACAGATCAGCCTATATCTCCCGACGATGTACGTACAATTATCGAAGCCGGTCTTCTCGCACCGTCTTCAAAAAGTGCGCGATCATGGCAATTCGTCGTGGTCGAAGACCGCGACATGCTCGTTCGTCTGAGCGACCTCAAGCCATCATATGCGGCATCGATCAAAGACTGCCGTCTTGCGGTGGTCGTGACATCCGATCCGACCCAGAGCGAGGCCTACATCGAGGATGCTTCTGTCGCCGCGATACTCATGCATCTCCAGGCAGCCGATCTCGGCATCGGATCGTGCTGGGTACAGGTACGAGGACGCCAGGCAGCCGACGGCACTCCTTCCGAAGAAGTCGTAAGGGAACTTCTCGGCATACCCGAGCAGATGTGCGTGGAATGTGTCGTCACATTCGGATACTCAGCCGAGACACGTAAGCCGGTTGATCCCGACAAGCTCAAATGGGAAAAAGTTCACTTAGGACAGTGGCGCAACGAGCTATGACCGACAGCAGAATAACTCTTGTCGGAACCGGAAATGTCGCCTCACATCTTGCCGAAGCCTTAGGCTCCGACATAGATATTATAGTCAGCCGCGACAGAAACCGTGCAGCGGTATTGGCAGAAAAATACGGCATAGACACTACGGGAACCTACAGCGACCTCATCGCCGCAAGGCCCGATATAGTCATAGTCAGTATCGCCGACCACGCTATCAATGATGTGGCACAGACAATCGGACAGATTCCCGGAAATCCTCTGGTGATACACACCTCCGGCACCGTACCCAAGGAAGCTCTAAGCCCCATGAGCGGACGTACCGGAGTGCTCTACCCTCTCCAGACATTCTCTCGCGATCTATACGTCGACATGCGCTCGGTTCCGTTCTTTACCGAAGCCGACAGCGCTGAAGATCTTGCCACAATCGACAGGATAGCATCAGCCATCTCCGATTCCGTACGACATGCGGATGCCGCCCAGCGACAAATACTCCATATAGCCGGAGTATACTCATCCAATTTCGTCAACATCCTACTCGAGATGGTGCAGGACATACTAAAAGAGGCCGATTACCCACTCTCTACCGTAAAGCCGCTGGTCGAAGCTACCGTTGCCAAAGCATTCTCCTCCGATCCGCACACGGCTCAGACCGGCCCGGCACGGAGGGGCGACAAGGCTGTCATGAAAAAACACGCCGAAGCCTTACCGCCGGACAAAAGCATGATCTATCAGATTCTCTCCGAGTATATTATGAAATCACATCAGGTCACACCACAATGAGCAAAATCAACTACGACCTTACCAGAATACGGGGCGTTGTCTTCGATGTCGACGGCGTCCTGTCGCCCTCTGTCGTTCCTATCGACACCGACGGCAACCCACGACGCATGGCTAACATAAAAGACGGATACGCATTCGTACAGGCCATTCGCAGCGGCCTTAAATTAGCGATTATTTCCGGGGCTGACACAGATCCTGTCCGTCGGCGTTTCGAACTCATTGGTTTTACCGACATATACCTCGGGCACCTCGAAAAGCTGCCGCTATTAGAAAAATGGATGGACGAAAACGGTCTCACTCCCGATCAGGTGGCCTACTGCGGCGACGATATCCCCGACATACTGCCAATGAAACATGTCGGATTACCTGTCGCTCCTCGCGATGCCGATCCTGATGTAAAATCTGTAGCCCGGTTTATATCTACAGTCGACGGCGGTTGTGGGGTCGCCCGTGAGCTTCTTGAAGAAATAATGAAGGCACAGGGCTCCTGGCCTGTTTACGACAAAATGGCTTTTGGCAAATGAGCGCTGACACACATCATCTCGATTTTCACACCGGGGCGTGTCCGACCGATAAACCATCGCTGCTGCCGCCTGTGCCTTCCGAAAAATATAATGGTATCAAGGTTCTTTTAGCTTCCAATTCCCCCAGACGGCGCGAACTGCTCGGTCTTATACTGCCGAAATTCGATATCGCCACGCCTCGCGATATCGACGAAGTATACCCCTCCGACCTCGACGCTAAGGACGTACCGGCATATCTGTCTCAACTGAAGGCAAAGGCTTACACGGACCTTCTCGCTCCGGGTGAACTCATCATTACCGCCGACACAATCGTAATTGCCGACGGCAATATATTGGGCAAACCTCACGACGCAGAAGAAGCCTCACAAATGCTTCACACGCTCGAGTGCGCCACGCACACGGTAGTTACCGGAGTTACACTGATGTCGCTCGAAGGCAAAAAACTCGACACGTTCTCTGAAACGACGCAAGTAACGTTCGGTCATCTTACCGACGACGAGATCAGCCGTTACATAAACATATACCGTCCGTTCGACAAAGCCGGGGCGTATGGCATACAGGAATGGATAGGGGCTGCAGCCATAGCACGTATCGACGGCTGCTTCTACAACGTAATGGGCCTGCCGCTCCACACACTGTACTCCCACCTGAAAACATTCTTCTGACGCGCGGCTTACAACTGCTCGTATGCCACCGAGAATGTGTCGCCAAGGCTCATATCTCCGCTTCGAGCGCCCCGTTCAAGCCAGCGTACGCGCTGTGCCGACGTGCCGTGATTGAACGAATCAGGCACGGCATAGCCCTGCGCCTGCTTCTGCAGGTAGTCATCGCCTATCCTTGACGCGGCATTGATACCTTCTTCTATATCGCCGGGCTCGAGCGAGTCAAACATTTCATTGTCGTAGTACGCCCATATCCCGGCATAGAAATCGGCCTGTAGCTCCGTGCGCACGCTTATCCTGTTAGCATCCCGTTCCGACGATCTTGCCATGGCATTATGAGCCGCTGACAGCTGTCCGAGAAGATTCTGCACATGGTGTCCGACTTCATGCGCCACAACGTAGGCATAGCTGAAATCGCCGCCGGCACCCATCTGTCGTTCCATCTGATCAAAGAACGACAGATCGATATACACCGTCTGATCGGCAGAGCAATAGAACGGCCCCACCTGAGACGTCGCGTTGCCGCATGCGGAGTTGACCGACCCGGTATAGAGCACGAGTTTGGGAGGTTCATAAGCCATGCCCATCTCGTTAAACACCTTAGTCCATACATCCTCAGTGCCGGCAAGTATCTTCGCAGTAAACTCCGCCAGCTCTTCCTCATGGACTGTAGGCTGGTAGTTCTGCGTGATATTCTGTCCGCCATAGTCCGAAAAACCGGCCTGACGGATTATATCAAGAGGATTACCGCCTGAAAACAGGGTCAGCAATACCACTACAACAATACCGGTAATGCCACCTCCGATGCCTATTGATTTACCTATGCCGCCACGGCCGCGACGGTCCTCCACATTATTGCTTGACCTTCGTCCATTCAGTCTCATCGTTGTCTATCTATAAATTTTTACGATTAAAACGACTGTAAGCTATCGATGGTTTGATAATGCCGTACTTTTTAACAGAAGCGAAAGTCCGATATTTACTGACTCAGACTATTCGACCTCGAATCCGGCCGCGATAATGGCATTCTTTACCGATTCGGCGCTTGCCTTACCATCCACGACAGCTTCGCCCGTGCTTAAATTCACAACTACAGAATCCACACCCGGCAGTGCGCCGACAGCCTTTTCTACTGTTGCCTGGCAGTGCGGACATGCCATACCCTTAACCTTATAGACATTTGTTTCCATTGTATCAATATTTATTGAATGATTATGTTTGTGACTTCTATACAGACTATATCCCAGCAGCGCAACAAGAATTGCCGAACACAATGTCTCGAACCAGGCATATGTAGCGTGGCAGGCGTCGTGCGACAGAGCTACACCGGGAGTAAACCACGACGCAGGGAGCAGCAGATCTATAATGAGACCGAATGCAATTGCCGTGACTACGACAGAGCCTATATATACTGCCGTAGCCCGTTTCCCCATTGTGCGCGACAGTATTATCATCGAAGCAAAATTTGCCGCCGGACCGGCCATCAGCAATACAAATGCAATACCGGGCGACAGGCCCTTAAGCATCAGCGATAACGCTATAGGAATAGAGCCCGTAGCACAGATATACATCGGTATCGCCACAGCCACCACGGCAAGCATAGCCAGAAGCGGATAGCGGCTCAGCGAGACAAAGAGCTCATCAGGCACAAAAACCGTGATCAGTGCAGCCACGACAAGACCTATTACAAGCCACTTGCCGACACTGCCTACCATATCGACAAAGCCATAGCGGACAGCCTCGGCCAGACGTGCGAAAAAGGAACGTCCGACCGCTTCCGATTCATAAGCAGGAGAAGTCCGCACCTCGGATGATTCCTCCCTGCCCGACATACGGTCGACGGCCACGCCGCCGACCATCGAGCCGACAAGCGCGGCCACAGGTCTAAGCACGGCAAAAGCCGGGCCAAGCAAAGAATACGTAGCGGCGATAGAGTCTACGCCTGTCTGCGGTGTGGCTATAAGGAAAGAGGTCGTGGCTCCGTTCGACGCTCCGCTGCGACGAAGCGACACAGCTGTAGGCAGTACTCCGCACGAACAGAGTGGCAGAGGTATTCCGAATAACGCGGCCTTAAACACAGGCTTCCATCCCGAACCGGCAAGATGACGGCTCATTGTCGACGGGCTGATAAAGACATGCAGCAGACCGGCTATAAAAAAGCCCAAAAGTATATAGGGCGACATCTCATTGAGTATCGCCAGAAGAGAATATAAGATATTTTCGATATTCATTCGTTCCATAATTTTTGCAGTACAAAATTATGAAACAGATCACAATGCCATGCTACACGTTTTTGAGGTGTGTTTGCATAATTACGGTCACACGCTGTCGAGCGGCCTGCGCTGCGATGCCCCGGAGGCAATATATTGGCTCGGTGTCATGCCCGTAACATCTTTGAACTGACGCGAAAGGTGTGCCACACTCGAGTATCCCGTCCGGTCTGCAATCTCAGACAGACTCATATTGCCGTAGCCCATAAGCTCTTTCACATATTCCACCTTCTGCAATATACTGTAGCGCTCTATCGTACGGCCTTCCATGCGCGAAAACACACGGCTTGCCTGATCATAGCTTATACCGAGCTGCTCGGCGATACACACCGACAGATTATAATGACACTCTTTCTCATCACGCAGATGATGGATAACAGCATGCTTCACGTCCTCTACAATCTGCTCGTCGCGGTCTGCAATACGCTCAAACCCATTCGACACGAGAGCGCCGTCGATTCTGCGCAGAGCCTCTTTCTCGGGCATTCCATCAGGAAGCGAAAACACGGCGCGTCCCAAAGAGACAGTGATATCCGACATGCCGAGTTCCCCGAGCACACCGGTCACTGCCGCTATACAATGACGGCACACCATATGTTTTATCCTTATATCCATATATGTCAGAGAATAAAGGCGAAGGGTATTGTGGGTACCCTCCACCTTATTGTCAGTCGGTCTGCCCGTATCATGACCGGGGCAGATCTTTCAGTGTCTTATTTCTGTGCTTCGGCTTCAGGGGCAATGAGTTTGTAGCCCTTGCCATGGATGTTGATGATCTCGATCGACGGATCATCCTTCAGATGCTTGCGCAGCTTGGTAATATACACATCCATTGAACGTGCATTGAAATAGTTGTCGTCGATCCAGATCGTCTTGAGCGCATAGTTGCGTTCGAGGATCTCGTTGACATGCGCGCACAGCAGGCTCAGGAGCTCAGACTCCTTGGTGGTAAGCTTGGTAATCTTGTCGCCGATCATGAGCACCTGCTTCTGGGTGTCGAAGGTAAACTTGCCGATCTTGTACATTGTGATCTCCTTACCTTTTTTGCCCTTTACGCGACGCAGGATAGCTTCGATACGGAACACCAGCTCCTCCATCGAGAAAGGTTTGGTAATATAGTCATCCGCACCGATCTTGAAGCCCTCGAGGATATCCTCTTTGAGCGATTTAGCCGTCAGGAAGATGATAGGCACCTCCGAGTTGACGGTTCGTATTTCCTGAGCCAGTGTGAAGCCGTCCTTTTTAGGCATCATCACGTCGAGCACGCAGATATCATACTTGCCCTTGAGGAATGCCTTGTAGCCGCTTTCGCCATCGACAAAAAGGTCGGCGTTATAGCCCTTTGCCTGAAGATACTCGCGAAGGAGCATACCCAGGTTCTCGTCGTCTTCACACAGAAGAATTTTCATTCGGTCTTCCATAGTGGTCAATTTTTAGAGAGTGGTAATATTATTATAAATTTTGTTCCTACATTAAATTCGCTTTCTACCGTTATGCTGCCGCCAAGCTCATCGATCATCTTCTTGACATAAGCCAGGCCGAGACCGAAGCCCTTGACATCGTGACGGTTGCCGGTAGAGACACGATAGAATTTCTCGAAAACCTTCTTAAGATCGTCCCGACGTATGCCTATGCCGTTGTCGGCTATCGTGATTTCGAGACGTTCTTCGTCAAGGTCACGCGATGCCACGACAAGGCTCAGCGGACGCTCCTCGCTGCGATATTTCACAGCATTGTCGAGGAGATTGAATATGACATTTGTAAAGTGCATCTCGTCCACATTGACTATAGCATCCATCGCATCGAGGTTGGCGGCGATAGTACCGCCATATTTCTCGACCTTAAGCTTGAAGGTATTCACTATATTGAATATGGCCGCATTGGCATCGACATCCTCGAGGCGCAGGGTTGCCTTCTGACGGTCGAACATCGACATCTGCAGTACCTTCTCTACCTGGAAGCGGAGGCGCTTGGTCTCGTCGGTTATGACCGTAGAAATCTGCTGCAGCATAGCCGGAGACTTGCGTACGCTCTGGTCATTGAGCATCTGGGCGGCAAGTGAGATCGACGATATCGGGGTTTTGAACTCATGCGTCATGTTGTTTATGAAATCGTTCTTCATCTCGGTAAGCTTCTTCTGCCGGAAGGCAACGATGATAGTATACACAAAGATGATAAGAAGGATAAACGTAAACGCGAACGCCGGAACCATAAACGATATCGACGAAAATATATAGTCGCTCTTGGTAGGGAAATAGACCTTCAGGAAATTGTTGGCGCCATTGACATCGTTAGGGAACAGGGCCTGCACGAACATATTGTCGCGGTCGTTGGTATTGGTCTGATATCCCGACGATTTGAACATGAGTGTGCCTGCATGGTTGGAGACCGCGAACTCGAAAGGCACCTTAAGGCCGAGCGTATCAAGCTCCTGTCGGAGATAATGGCTCACGCGGTTAGAATCGGCACGTTCGGTTATGGGGCGCTTCGACGACTTGGACATGATGTTGAGTATCACGTCATCAAGCATATCGCGCTGGTAGAGGTAGCGGTTACGATATTTGTTCTGCAGATTGTTGTAGTGTGCGCCGAGGCCGCCGTTCTTCTTTAGGTTGTTGATCTCGCTTTTATCGCCTTTGATGGTAAGATATGCCTCAAGGCCCGAGCTGGTAGTAAATGAATACTTCAGCTGCGAGTTGTCGCCAAGGTACTGGCTCATCATGTCCTCCATCTCCACATCCCTCACGTCATCCTCGAGATAATGCCGGGCTTCATCCTGTTCCAGATGCTGCGACACGGCGACAAGGCTCTGACGTACGCCCTGGGCAAACTGCTCATAACGTATCTCCACAATATTTTTCATATAAAATATCTGTATGCAGAGCAAGCCTATAAAGGCTATCGCCATCACTATCGCAAGTATCCAGATTGTCTGCTTTTTCATTCTTTTTTGGAGAGGCAAAAAATTTGGTTAAATATTAACCTATATTTTGTTAACAATTATGATTCATTAATGTTGCATGGGAAACGCATTTTATTTCTCCCCATTTTAACACTTCGCGTCAAAATTAACAAAATAATGTGAAATCGCAAAAATCCGTCTTGTTAAAGTTAATTAAACGGCAACAAAAAAGCTGCCCGGAATGACCTGCACCCGGGATATCAGCAATAAAAAGCTCTTTAAGACACCGTCCCTTAGTTTTATATCATCGACAGGAACTCAGCCCTGAGCGATGCATCGTCGAACACACCATTATAGTGTATCGTCGAAGTAGCGGAGTGTTGTTTCTCCACGCCGCGCATCTTCATGCACAGATGTTCTCCCGAACATACCGCAATCACACCCTTTGCTCCGGTAAGACGTCGCACTTCATCGGCAATCTGGGCGGTAAAACGCTCCTGCACCTGCAGCCGGCGTGCATACACGTCGACTATACGTGCGATCTTGCTCAGCCCTATTATCTTTCCGTCGGGCACATAGCCTATCGATATGGTACCGAAGAAAGGCAGCACGTGATGCTCGCACAACGAATAAAATTCGATATCCTTTACCGCAACTATCTGCGACCCTTCATGCTCGAAGAGTGCCTGGCCGACAACCTTGTCGGACGTTGTTCGGTAACCGGATGTGAGATACCATAAAGCCTTGGCTGCCCTCTCGGGTGTACGCAGGAGTCCCTCACGGGACACATCCTCGCCCAATAGCTCTATTATGCTTTCAATATGAGAGGCGATGCTCTCTATACGTTGCTGCTCGGCATTCTGATCCATTTCAATCGAATATATTGATTTTATCCCTTACTATACGCATATAGGCGGCAAGTGCCGGAAAAGCATGACGCAACTCCGCCATTGCGGCCTCGGCCTCGCCTCGGGTGCGGAAATCTCCTACCTTGACGCGCCAGTAAGGGGAATTAAAGGTCACATATGCACGCAGATTAGGGAACTCCGACTGCATCTGGCGATGACGCGACTCGGCCTGTGTGCGTGCTGTGCGTGGATTATTGTCATCGAAAACAAGCACACGATAGCCGCTCCGTGTAGTGGCCGCTTCGTCGGAACCGTCGGCATTGGTAGCGCCATAGCCCGATGCAAGGCTGTCGGCGACTGCTGTAGGCTTGATAAGACGGTAAAGAGTCTCCGGCTGGTACACACGTATGTTTCCCGACGAGGCTATGCGGTCTATTATAGACTCCGCGCGGCTTGCGACCGGAAAGAATATCGACAGGACAAAAAGTATGCTTAATATTCTCGACATAAAATTATGCAATACATCAAAGCCTGCCCTGTGTTGCAGGGCAAGCCTTGATGCTGATAGTTATTTATTAAAATGCGTTGACAATGCCCATGAAATCGGCGCACTTGAGTGCAGCGCCACCGATGAGGCCGCCGTCGATGTCGGGTTTGGCGAAGAGCTCGGCTGCGTTACCGGGCTTGCAGCTGCCGCCATAGAGGATCGAGGTGTTGTCGGCTACTTCCTGACCGTATTTGCCGGCGATGACGCTGCGGATCCATGCGTGCATGTCTTCAGCCTGGTCGGGAGTTGCGGTCTTGCCTGTGCCGATAGCCCATACGGGTTCGTATGCAAGAATAATCTTGCCGAAGTCTTCGGCGCTGAGGTTGAAAAGACCTTCCTCCACCTGCTTGCGGACAACTTCGTTGAAGGTGCCGTTCTCGCGCTCTTCCAGCACCTCGCCGATGCAGAAGATAGGTGTAAGACCGTTCTCAAGCGCAAGAGCTACTTTCTCGCGAAGAGTCTCTGATGTCTCGCCATAGTACTGACGACGCTCGCTGTGACCAAGGATCACATATTTGGCTGTTGTAGATGCTACCATAGGAGCTGATACTTCTCCGGTATATGCACCCGACTTGTGGTCGGCGCAGTTTTCAGCACCAAGGCCGAGACGGCTCTGGTCGATAGCGGCTGCAACAGGGCAGAGGTGTGTAAAAGGTACGCAGATTACTACATCGCATTTGGGAGTAGCGCCTGCGAGGGCTTCGTTAACTTCTTTGGCAAGGGCGACACCTTCGGCTACGGTGGTGTTCATCTTCCAGTTGCCTGCAACGATATTTTTTCTCATTGTAGTGATATGTTATGTTGAGTTATTCTCAATTTTACGGGCCTACAGTTTAGGCCTCGCAAAATTAGCGAGAATTTCGCACTCAACCAAATTATATTGTGCCAAACTTAGTTAACCTTGTATTTAGTGCATCCGGTAGCGAAGAACGCTACTATCTGTCGGGCCGCAGCCACGCCTGCATTGAGGTTGGCCTCGGCGGTCTGTGCTCCGCTCTTCTTGGGTGTGAAGAAAACACGGTCGGCAAAACGCTCTACGAGCACATCGGCATTACCGGGACGTACGTCTGCATAATACTTAAGGTCGGGGCGCTCGGCAAGCACTTCCTCGAGTTCGGCCTCGTTGATCACTTCCTTGCGCGCCGTGTTGATCAGGACTGCGCCCTTGGGCAAGAGGCCGATAAGCTCGCGGCCTATGCTGCCTTTGGTCTCTGCGGTCGCAGGTATGTGAATCGACACGAAATCATTGCCGCTATAGAGCGCCTTGAGATCGGGAGCGACCTCCACGCCGGCTTCTCTGATAGCCTCGTCTGTGCAATAAGGATCGTAGGCTGTAACGCTCATCCCAAAACCTTGCGCCTTGGGCACGACATGACGGCTGACAGCTCCGAATGCCTGAAGGCCGAGACGTTTTCCGCCAAGTTCGAAACCTGTTGTGCCTGCATATTTGTTACGCGCAGCCATAACAGCCATGCCCATCACAAGCTCGGCAACGGCATTGGCATTCTGTCCGGGGGTGTTCTCTACCACCACTCCGGCATCAGCAGCAGCCTTAAGGTCGATATTATCATATCCGGCACCGGCACGCACGACTATTTTAAGACCGGGAGCAGCCGCGATTACCGCTGCGTCGACAATGTCGCTGCGCACGATAAGGGCGTTGGCATCTGCCACGGCTGCATGAAGCTCTTCGGCACTCTTGTATTTCTCAAGAAGTGTAACTGTATGACCGCCTTCCTCGAGCACGCCGCGCATCTGGGCGACAGCAGCTGCCGAAAACGGTTTCTCTGTTGCTATAAGTACATTCATATTCCTTTACTATCAATGTGTTGCTTCGAAATCACGCATAGCGTCCACCAGGACCTTGACACTCTCGATAGGCAGAGCGTTGTAGAGCGATGCACGGAAACCGCCTACGCTGCGGTGGCCTTTGATACCTACAATGCCACGGGCGCCACAGAAATCGATAAAATCTTTTTCGAGTTCTTTGTACTCGGGGGTCATCACGAAGCATACGTTCATGATCGAGCGGTCAGCCGGATCGGTCACGGTGCCTGTAAACATCTTGCTGCTGTCGATAGCGTCGTAGAGCATGGCGGCCTTCTCGAGATCGCGACGCTCAAGTTCCTTGATACCGCCTAACGACTTGTAGTAGCGCAGTGTCTGCAGAGCCGAGAAGATAGGTAGCACGGGAGGTGTGTTGAACATCGAACCTTTCTTGATATGGGTGCGGTAGTCGAGCATGGTGGGTATCTGACGGTCCACATGACCGAGAGCGTCCTCGCGTACGATAACGAGGGTAACACCGGCAGGCGCGAGGTTTTTCTGTGCGCCGGCATAGATGGCATCATAATTGCTGAAATCGATGGGACGCGAGAAGATATCAGAGCTCATGTCAGCAACAAGACGGCATCCGACTTTCGGGTCGTGACGCATCTCGGTGCCGTAGATAGTATTGTTCGAGGTAAAGTGGAAATAGTCCACGTCGGAGGGTACGTCGAAGCCCTTGGGGATAAACGTATAGCCGGCTTCTTTCGAAGATGCCACAACATCTACCTCGCCGAAAAGACGAGCCTCTTTGATAGCATTGCTGGCCCATGTGCCTGTATCAAGGTAGGCGGCTCGGCGAGCGAGAAGATTGTATGGTATCATGCAGAACTGCATGGATGCGCCACCGCCAAGCCACAACACCTCGAAGCCCTGGGGGATATCCAGAAGTTCTTTGACCAGTGCCGTAGCTTCGTCTATAACGGCCTGGAATTCTTTGCTGCGGTGCGACACTTCGAGTACCGACAGTCCTGTTCCTGCAAAGTTGATTATCGCGTCTGCCGTATTCTGAATCGTATACTCGCTCAGAATCGACGGGCCGGCGTAAAAGTTGTGTTTCTTCATATATGTTATTTTTGAGTCCGGTATCGGACGTTTGTTAACAAATGCTCCGCAAATTTAAGCATTCACATCCAATTTTGCAAACATATTTTCCGTAGTCTTGCCGAGCAATACGCATCGGCTTTCTTACGGCATTTATGGCATCGTGGCATCAGTTTGCGCTGACGTTTCTGGGCATCAGCGTCCACGACCTGTAAGCCGGCCCGAGAGAGCGCACAGTCCGGTGCCAGTAGCGGTCTCCGGCACTCTGCAAAAGCTCCGAGGGGCTGGCAGGAGCAGCGGCAAGCGCCCAGCTGTCCTGACGGATTTCTTTCTCAAGCTGTCCTTCGGCCCAGTTGCTGTAGCCGATGAAGAAACGCAGATAGCCCTCCACGAGATATCCGGCATTAACATACGACGTGACAGCGTCGAAATCGCCGCCGACATAGATTCCGGGTGTATATTCACGTGCGTCAGGTATTATTTCGCCGCCTAAGGTATGGAGAAAATACAGACGGTCCTGACCCAGTGGGCCTCCGCAAAAGACCGGGATATCCTGACGGTGCTCTATGCCCTCGAGCAGTTCCGACAACTGATATTCAGTGCGGTTGTTCATTACCACACCTGTAGCGCCCTCTCCCGGGATATAGTCTATGAGAGACACTACTCCGTGATTGAAGTAACTCTCGCGAGAAAACGGTTCGGCAACCAAAAGACAGCCGACTGACGGGGTCTGAATCTGACTCTTTACACGGAAGAGATTTGTTGTAATGTCTTTCATCATCGTCAACAGTTTGGAACGTGTAATATACATTACAAACGTCTGAAACTGTCTTTTGGTTTGCCCGTTCTAACGTATTTGGCTACAAGCCTGTGATAATAGTTCGTTGAGGGTCGGATGAGCGAAAACGAGTCCGGCCGAGAGCTGCCCGGCGGTCATGCCGCCTACAATGGCCGGCGACATGATGGCGACGAGATCCGACGCATGCGCCCCTACTGCATGGCATGCGCGCAGCATACCTGTCGAGACCTCATATTCGATCTTCAGCATACCGTCGGCCTGACCCGAAGCAAGGGCCTTCCCATTTGCTCCGTATGGCAATTTTACCGATGCACAGCCTTCGCCGCCTTTGCCGACAGAAGCACACTCGGGGTTTGTGAACACTACCGAAGGCATCACATCGAGCCGTACATCCTCGCCAAGCACCACTCTGCCCTGCGCTGATGCTGCATGAGCGAGCAGGCAGCGACCGTTGCAGTCTCCGATAGCATATACTCCAGGCAGTGTCGTCTGCATACTGTCGTCTGTAATTATGTAGCCTCGGCTGTCAAGGCTTATGCCGGCAGCCTCACAGCCTTCAGGCACAACAGCGCGACGGCCTACCGCACATAGCGTCATGTCGCCTTCCACTGTCTTTTCCTTGCCTTTGCGTGTGTATGTCACTGTGTCGCCCGAGATATCCATTACCTCTGCGCCTACTATTACATCTATTCCTCTGCGGCCGAGATACGTACGCAGTCGCTTGGCTATATCAGAGTCAAAATTAGGCAGTATCTCCGCACAGTATTCCAATACAGTTACCTTGGTGCCGTAAGCCGATGCTATCGAGGCAAATTCGAGCCCTATCACACCGCCTCCGACAATGGTCAGACGTTCCGGCAGGCTCTCCAGCTCGAGAAATCTGTCGCTGTCGATCGCCTCCTCGGCGCCTTTGCAGCGCAGCTGCGCCGGGCGCGACCCTGTCGCTATGATAATTTTATCGGCTGTGTATTCCTCGCCATCTACGAGCACTACAGGTCCGGCTCCTATGACGGCTTCCCCTTTTACTACATCCACACCTTTCAGGATATCTCCTATACCGTTTCGGAGCTCGTCCATTACCATGGTGGCGCGTCTCCGGGCAGCGCCATAATCCGCGCTATGCACTGAGGCGTCGATTCCAAATTCAGCAAAGCCGGAGATCGACGTAATCTTATCTGCAGCGGCAGCCAGACACTTGGTCGGTATGCAGCCACGGTTGAGGCACGTGCCGCCGAACGCATCACGCTCCACAAGCAGCACTCTATGGCCGAGAGCGGCGGCTCCGGCTGCCGTTTCATAACCGCCGGGGCCACCGCCTATTATTATAAAGTCATATTTATCGCTCATTTCTTTAAGTCTCGATAGGTAAGAAGCGGTGTCAACGCGGCCTCATCCTCGTCAGGATGCGATATCGGGGTGGTATAAGGCGCTCCCTTTATCTTGTCAGGATCCGATTTGGCCTCCTCCGCTATTTTCCTCATCACATCGATAAAGGCATCAAGAGTCTGACGGCTCTCGGTCTCTGTCGGCTCTATCATCAGCGATTCATGGAACAGCAATGGGAAATATATCGTCGGAGCATGGAAGCCGTAGTCAAGAAGAGCTTTGGCGACATTAAGCGTTGTCACGCCGCCGCTCTTGTCCTTGAGTCCGTCGAATACAAACTCATGCTTGCACGGTCCGGCTATAGGCTGTAGGTACAAGTCGTTGAGACTGTTCATGATATAGTTGGCATTAAGAGTCGACAGCGGTCCTACCTCTGCCAGATATTTCGGGCCCATGGTAAGTATATAGGCCAGAGCCTTGACAAGCACGGTAAAGTTGCCCAGCCATGCGCTCACACGGCCGAATGCAAACTCGCCATCCTCTACTCTCAGACTGCCGTCAGCCGATTCGACCACTCTCGGATTGGGAAGGAACTTCTCGAGACCGGCACGCACGCCTACAGGGCCGGCACCGGGGCCGCCTCCGCCATGAGGGGTCGAGAATGTCTTATGAAGATTGATGTGCATCACATCGAAACCCATATCGCCCGGACGAGCAACGCCAAGCATAGGGTTGAGATTGGCGCCATCATAGTACATCAGAGCTCCGGCTGCATGCACCGCTGCCGCGATCTCGGGTATATTCTTCTCAAACATACCCATAGTATTGGGATTGGTCATCATAAGGGCGGCGACAGTCTCGTCGAGTTTACTCTTAAGATCTTCAACATCGACAGTGCCGTCGGCAAGACTCTTGATCTCCACGATCTCAAAACCGGCCATTGCCGCTGATGCAGGATTGGTGCCATGTGCGGAGTCCGGCACAAGCACACGCTTGCGTGCCTCATCGGCCCGGCTCTGATGATAGGCCCTGATTACCATAAGGCCCGTATATTCGCCGTGGGCGCCGGCAAAAGGATTGAGTGTGAACTCGGCCATTCCGCCTATCTCACTGAGCGCCTTCTCGAGTGTACGATATATCCTAAGTGCGCCTTGCACGGTATCATAAGGCTGTGCCGGATGTAGATCAGCTACATTGGCCGCACCCACCATCGCCTCGTTCACTTTCGGGTTATACTTCATTGTGCATGATCCCAAGGGGTAGAAACCGCTGTCCACACCGAAGTTGTTTCCGCTGCTGTTGGTATAGTGTCGCACTACCGTTGGCTCGTCGACCTGCGGAAGATCGGGCTTATCGCCACGGCGGAACTGTGCCGGCAGTTCAAACGGCTTGTCACTGTAGTGATATTCAGGCAGCGAATAGCCGCTGCGGCCTTCTCGCGACAGTTCGAATATAAGAGGGCTGTATAATTCTTTATTCATGACTACAAGCTGTTTAGTACCGTTATATAATGGTCGATATCCTCAGGCGTACACATCTCTGTCGCAGCCACAAGCACCGAGTTTTCAGTCAGCCTTACACCTCCGAGTATACCATTGTCGGCCAAAGCCTTGAGCATGGAATCGGCAGTGACTGGTGCTACTGTCTCTATCGCGAACTCATTGAGATAGGGGCGATCAGGGTACTTGAGTACAACCTTGCCGGTCGAAAGCATCCTGTCGGCCAGAGCATGAGCTGCCTCGGCGCTGAGTCTGTTCACTCGCGCCAAGCCATCAGCACCCATAAGCGACATGTATATCGCTGCATGGAGAGTCATGATACCCTGGTTGGAGCATATATTTGATGTAGCTTTCTGACGCCGTATATGCTGTTCACGGGCCTGGAGCGTAAGTACAAACGATCTGCGGCCGAGAGCGTCTTTCGTCGCGCCGACTATGCGTCCGGGCAGTTTTCGCATGAGCGCCCGCTTGCAGCACAGATAGCCGAGGCCGGGGCCGCCATAGTTCATCGGCATACCGAGACTCTGAGCTTCTCCGCAGGCTATGTCCGCACCGAGTTCGCCGGGGCTGCGAAGCACGCTGAGCGTGGTGGCATGGCTGTTGACTATAAACAAAGCCTTATGCTCATGGCAGATATCGGCATAGCCCTCGTAATCCTCAAGTATACCGTAATAGTTTGGCGAGGCAACAACGACTGCGGCGACATCGCCGGCACATATCATTTCTTCGAAATCCTTGCGCGAGGTCACGCCTTTGTCCTCCGCTATTACCTCCAGAGTAATATGCGCGCCGGAAGCATAGGTAGCTATGACCTGTGCTACCGCCGGAGCGAGAGTTGCCGACACAAGCACACGACGGCGCTTCTTGCTTGCGTTAACAGCCATTACGACGGCTTCGGCGGTAGCCGTTGCGCCGTCGTACATCGATGCGTTCGACACATCCATGCCCGTAAGCTCGCACATCATGCTCTGGTACTCAAAGATATACTGGAGCGTTCCCTGCGATATTTCAGGCTGATAAGGTGTATATGCAGTAAGGAACTCACTTCGCGACATCAGAGACGACACCGCGGCCGGACAGTAGTGGTAATACATGCCGGCACCGGCAAAACATACCAACGGCTTATTCGCCGAGCCTATCTCTTTCTTGAAATATCGCTCCAGCTCGGGCTCGCTAAGCGGTCCCGGCAGATCATAGCCGCCCTTAAGCCGCAACTCTTCGGGCACATCGCTATATAGTGATTCAAGGCTTTCGGCATGGCAGCGCTCAAGCATCGCCGCTATGTCGTCGGCCGTATGTGGCAGATATCGGTGCATTTAGAGCGTTGTTAAATATTTATCGTATGCTTCCTGATTCATAAGGCCTTCAAGTTCGGCGCTGTCGGCGATCTTGACCTTGACGATCCATGCGTCGAGAGGTGCGTTGTTGACCAGTTTGGGATCGTCGGCAAGCTCTTCGTTTACCTCAAGCACCTCGCCGCTGACAGGAGAATACAGATCGCTGGCGGCCTTACGGCTCTCTATGGCGCCAAATTCTTCTCCGGCCTCCAGTTCATCGCCCTCTTCAGGCATATCCACGTAGGTTACGGCGCCAAGCTGACTTGCGGCATATTCCGAAACACCGATATATCCGATATTTCCGTCTACTTTGATGTACTCGTGTGTGGGGAGATAGTATATTTCCATTATTTCTTATATTTATTGGTGTAAAAACGTTTGTTCACTACAGTTGCAGGGGCGGTCTTGCGACGTATCTTTACCTGAAGATGCGAGCCCTTGGTGGCATAACGGGCATCGACAAATGCCATGGCGATATTCTTGCCCACACTTATCGAGTTATAACCTGTCGTTATATGACCCACTGTGGCACCGTCGAGATCAAGCACCTCGAAACCGTGACGTGCCGTTGCCGGGCTGTCGATTTCGAGGCCCACGAGTTTGCGTTTCGGTCCTTCTGTCTTTTGCTTCGCAAGAGCGTCACGACCGATGAAACCGCCGGGTTTGTCGAGTTTAACAAACATGCCGAGACCGGCCTCTATAGGCGTTACGTCATCATCGAGTTCATCCCCGTAGAGCGGAAGACCAGCTTCGAAACGGAGTGTATCGCGACAGCCGAGGCCACACGGCTCGACACCGGCAGCCATGAGTTTGTCCCACATGTCTATGATCTTTCCGGGAGCGGCATAGATCTCGAAGCCATTCTCTCCGGTATAGCCTGTACGGCTTACTATCGACAGGTCGGGCAAGGTAATAAAATGGTAGAAGCTTATCCCGGAGCAGTCTATGCCAAGGACGTCCTTCATCACTTTTTCACTGTCGGGTCCCTGCACGGCAAGCTGTCCGAAGTCTGCGCTGCGGTCACTGATCTCTACGTCAAAGCCGTCAGCATTGCTTTTTATCCAGGCCACATCCTTTTCGGTGTTCGAGGCATTGATAACGAGCATGAAATCATGATCATTGCGGCGGTATACAAGAAGATCGTCTACCGTTCCGCCATCCTGACGTGTCATCATGCCATAGGCACACTGTCCGTCGGCAAGAGACGATGCGTCGTTGGTAAAGATGTGGTCTACAAACTTCAGGGCATCACGGCCTTTGATATCTACCTCGCCCATATGCGACACATCGAACACGCCGCAGCGGCTGCGTACCGACACATGCTCTGTGTCGAGTCCGGCATACTCTATAGGCATGTCATAGCCGGCAAACGGCGACATTGAAGCCCCGAGGGACACATGCCGGTCATGCAGGCAGGTTTGTTTCGATTCTATCATATCAGTATATTTAGTAGTTCTGGTTTTGTTAGTCCTTTGATCACAGCCGACGGTTCGAGCGCATCTATAGCCTTCGCCAGTTCACTCCTGCCGTAGCTCACTCCTTCGAGCGGCTGCAGCAGATCGGCGTTTATATCTCCTATAACAAAAAAATCGCCCCAAAGGCCGACTCCGGCTATTGTGTTGTCGGGTTTCAGATTGACTGCGGTATCAAACTCGCCCACGCCGTCAACAAACGAATGTCGCAGGATATCGGGCTCCTTTCCGCTCTCCTGTCTGTGCTCACGGAGGAAATCGGGCTCATAGTACTTTTTCTCTATGGCTTCAATTTCAGCGATATCGTCAGGGCCGACAGTCCGTTCATTGCCTTGGCACAGATATTCCACCGCAAAGCGGCCGAACTCCTCCGGGCTCAGTCCTATACCTTGCGCCTTTAGCGAAGTCACTCGCTGAGGAGCAGACTTGACGCCCTTCGACTCAAGCTTGGCTCGAGAAGGGGTAAGCACTCGCTGAAGAGTGCTCGGGTCGAAATCATATAGCATGGTTCCATGCACGATACAGCGCCCCGGCAGATGATAGAAAGCATTGCCGGCCACCTTCTGACCATTGATCAGTATGTCGTTACGTCCCGTTGGCTCTGCACCGATGCCTAATGCGCGCAGCATTTCCGAGATCATGACAGTATAATGCGAGAAGACCGACTGTATCTCGTTACCCGACGTGATATACGAAAACATGAAGTTCTCCATATCTGCATAGACGGCGCCTCCGCCACTGCGGCGACGCACTATATCTATTCCTTCTCGTCTGCAGTATTCGAGATCTATCTCCTTGTCCATTTCCTGATTACGGCCGCATATGACGGTAGGCTTTACCCTCCATGAAAAAAAGTATTCGCCCGGGGGCAATGTGCGAGCCGCCCACTCCTCCATTGCAAGATAGAAGGGCAGACGGCGAGATGCCATTGGGGGCAAGGCAAGGTGTATCATATGTCAGTTTTTCATGTAGCCCCCAAATTTAAACATAATATCTCAATCCGCAAAATAAATCTGATACGGTTTCGACATCTGCGTCCGGCCTCGCCATGCCGGTCTCTATTATTTCTCCGAAATTCTAAAATTATCTGATACCTTAAGCGGTTGCCAGCCTAAAGTCTCTACGGCTTTTAGGTTCGAAAATGTAAGTGATTGTGTCAGCTTTTTCAGCCTCTTCGAATCTATAAGGAATCTGCCTCCTGTCATATCGCCGATCAAAGCAAGACATTTTACACTCCAATATGGCAATGAAACAGGTCTGCGTTTGCCGAGCTGCCCGGCGATAAGCTGCGAGAGTTCTCCGAACGAAAGCGGCTCAGTATCGCAGACATTAAATATACCGCCTTTGTCTTCTACCAACGGTATGAGCGTGGCGATATCCTCTGCCATCATAATGCTCTTCTTCACTTTGCCGCCTGCGATATTGACATAACACCCTTTTCTTATTCCCCTTATCATATCTCCCAGATTGCCGGGTGGATTTATACCGGCCAAAAGCGACGACCTCAGTATCGTTAGTATCACGCCGTTCCTCTCGCACCATTTTATAAGATACTCCTCAGCCATTATCTTGCTTTTGGCATAGGGTGTAGATCCGCATAGAGGGTGTGTTTCCGAGATAAGCTCGCCATATTCACAGCCATACACAGCCACAGTGCTTATAAATATAAATGATTTCGGCACTCCGGCTTTTTCGAGAGCTGCACACAGATTCTTAGTTCCCTCATAATTGACAGCGTAAAAAGCATTCTCTTCTTCCGATATCGTATGAATAACATGAGCCTTCCCGGCTGCGTGCACCACTATGTCGTATCTTTCATTAAGATGTGGAATATCCTTTGACAGATCCGTCTTGATCATTTCTCTATCAGATGTACCACAGGTAGTTACTTGATACGACTGTTCCAATATATGTACTATATTCCGCCCCAGAAAACCGGCTCCTCCTGTAAAAAGCATTTTCTCCATATGGCTCATATATTACTTATTCTTGGATATGTTTAGTTTATCATTAATTACTGAAGACGATCCGGCACTTTTCAACGGCACCATCTTTGCGCCTTCAAATTTAGACATTAAATCTCAATCTACAAAAATATTATTATCGGCACTTGCTTATTTCGCGTTAAATTACTAACTTAGCGAAACTTTTTTTGACAAAAAGCTTATATTGAATGATTTGTGAAACATATTATATACTTAAAACACCATAAATGAAGAGATTAGCATTATATCTTACTTGCGCTGCCTGCCTGGCAGCCACCACAGCCGAAGCGCAGATCACACCGCGCAAGACTTCTAAACAAGACGAAGTCATACTCCACGCATGGTCCTGGTCGCTCGACACTATCGCATCAAACATGAAAGCTATCGCCGAGGCCGGATACGACATGGTACAGACATCTCCCGTTCAGGCCTGCTACGTAGGCGAAGGCGGCGGCCTCGCGCTCATGAGCAAACCCGGCGACAATGTCTCAGGCAAATGGTACTATTACTACCAGCCCACCGACTGGAAAATAGGCAACTACATGCTCGGCGACCGCGACGATTTCAAGGCTATGTGCGACAGCGCCTACAAATACGGGGTTAAAGTGATTGTCGACGTGCTCCCCAACCATACCGCTGTAGACCACAACGCAGTCCTTCCGGGACTCGACAATGCGGTCGGCGGACACGAGAACCTATTCCACGCCAACGGAATGAAAGACTGCGTGGACTACAACAACCGCGAGCAGTGCACCACATACAAGATGGGCGGACTCCCCGATGTCAACACCGAGAATCCCGACTTCCAGTATTACTACTTGCAGTATGTCAACGACCTGATCAACCTCGGCGCGCGCGGATTCCGCTACGACACCGCCAAACACATCGGCCTTCCCAGCGATCCTCTCGACCCGAAGGCTAAACAGAATGACTTCTGGGATGTGGCTACCGGCCGCAAAGGCGTGAAAGGCCTGTCTCTGCTCATGCCCGACAGCCTGTTCATATATGGTGAGGTACTTCAGGACAGGAACGTGAAAGAAACCGAATACGACGACTATATGGATCTGCCTGCCAGCAACTACGGGCATGCTCTGCGCAACGTTCTGTCTTCCGGCGACGCTCGTGTCGAAGACCTCCTGACATGGCACCATCCGTCCGATCCGACAGCTCTTGTGACTTGGGTCGAAAGCCACGACACCTACTGCAACCAGAATGAGTCAGCCGGTCTTACCGACGATCAGATACGCACCGGCTGGGTATTCCTGACATCGCGCGCTACCGGACATCCCCTCTTCTTCAGCCGCCCGGCAGGAAGCACTCGTCAGAACTACTGGGGCAACAACCGCGTCGGCGCTCGCGGCAACGACGAATTTTTCCATCCCGAAGTTGTCGCAGTCAATAATTTCCGCAAGAAAATGAGCGGCCAGCCCGAAAGCATAAGCTTCAGCGACAACGGCGCGATAGCAATGGTGCAGCGTGCCGACAAAGGTGTGGTACTGATCAACTTCTCAGGTAAAGACCAGAAGCTTAAGCTCAAGACCGACCTTGCAAACGGCACTTATACCGACGAGGTAAACAAGCAGCAGTTCAAAGTCAGCGACAGCGTGATCAAAGGCAAGCTCGCTCCGAACACAACTTACATTATCTACGCAAAATAAGTGATTGTACAGTTTGGTCGTTTGAGCCAAATTAAGTAATTTTGCAAAAAATTTTACAGTACTATCAATGAAAACTATTCAAGTAGTCACAAACGATGTGCTTGGCGCTGTTAGCCAAGCTGATATCGACTCACTCAGCGCCGCTGGCAAAGACGGCCTGGCCAAACTTACCAACGGCACCGGTCTCGGAAACGACTTCCTCGGTTGGGTTACCCTCCCCAAAGAAATCACTCCAGCTCTTCTCGACGACATCAACGCCACCGCAGCTTCGCTCCGCGACAACTGCGACGTTGTGGTAGCTATCGGCATTGGCGGAAGCTATCTCGGCGCAAAGGCTGTCATCGAAGCCCTGCAGAGCAACTTTGCAGCATTCGAGCCGGCCAAAGGCTGCCGCGTTCTTTTCGCCGGACAGAACATCGGCGAAGATTACCTCGCAGAACTCCAGGCTTATCTGAGCGACAAGAAATTCGGCATCATCGTTATCTCGAAGTCCGGCACAACCACCGAACCGGCTATCGCTTTCCGCATCCTGCGCGAGCAGCTCGAGAAGCAGCTCGGACGCGAAGAAGCCGGCAAACGCATCGTTGCTGTTACTGATGCCGCTCGCGGTGCTCTCCGCACTCTCGCCAATACCGAAGGCTACAAGACATACGTAATTCCCGACAATGTCGGCGGACGATTCTCTGTGCTCACTCCCGTAGGTCTGCTCCCCATCGCTGTTGCCGGATTCGACATCCACGCTCTCGTAGAAGGCGCCGCAGCAATGGCAAAAGCCACGCTCGACGGCAGCAACACTCTTGCGCTCAAGTACGCACAGACTCGTAACGCTCTCTATAACTCCGGCAAAAAGATCGAGATACTCGTCAACTACAACCCCAAACTCCACTTCCTCGCTGAATGGTGGAAACAGCTCTACGGCGAAAGCGAAGGCAAGGACCACAAAGGCATTTTCCCGACTGCTGTCGACTTTACCACCGACCTTCACTCAATGGGCCAGTGGATTCAGGACGGCGAGCGTTCGATATTCGAGACTGTGCTCTCTGTCGAAAGCAGCGAAAACGAACTCCGCATTCCTTTCGACGAAGCTAACCTCGACGGTCTGAACTACATCGCCGGCAAACGCATCGATGAAGTTAACAAAATGGCCGAACTCGGTACCCGTCTGGCTCATGTCGACGGCGGTGTGCCCAACATGCGCATCGTGCTCCCCGAGATCAGCGAGAACGTACTCGGTCAGCTGATATACTTCTTCGAGGCTGCCTGCGGTATCAGCGGATACATCCTCGGCGTGAACCCCTTCAACCAGCCGGGCGTAGAAGCTTACAAGAAAAACATGTTCGCCCTGCTCGAAAAGCCGGGTTACGAAGAAGCTACAGCTGCCATCCGCGCGAAACTCGGATGAGGCTGATCGCTGACGCCATAAAAGAATCGATCGGACACCCCGGACCTATCGGGGTGTTCGATTCTGGTTATGGCGGACTTACTATTCTGCGCGAACTGCGACGCGCAATACCCGATGCCGACTTCCTATATCTCGGCGACAACGCTCGCGCCCCATACGGCTCTCGGTCATTCGATCTGGTCTACAACTTCACACTCGAGGCTGTGCGATACCTGTTTGCTCGCGGATGCCAGCTTGTGATACTTGCCTGCAACACAGCGTCGGCAAAAGCGCTCCGCAACATACAGCAGCACGACCTGCCGGCAATAGACCCTGCTCGCCGCGTACTCGGCGTCATACGCCCCACGACCGAGATAATCGACCGATATACGGACACCGGTCATATCGGACTTTTCGCCACCCCGGGCACCGTGGCATCACAGTCCTACGACCTCGAGCTGGCAAAGCTCCACCCCGGCATAACGCTCCACTCCCACGCATGCCCCATGTGGGTATCGCTTGTCGAGAATCTCGAAGCAGACAGCCCCGGCGCAGATTACTTTGTAAAAAAAGAGATAGACTCATTACTGTCAGCCGATCCTCTGATCGATACGATCATACTTGGCTGCACCCATTATCCATTACTTTACGACAAAATACGGCACTATACACCCGATAACATCAAGATACTGATACAGGGAAAGATAGTAGCCGAATCACTGCTCGATTATCTCTGCAGACACCCCGAAATGGACAGGATGATAACACGCGGACGATCACTCGAACTGCTCACGACAGAAGAGCCCGACAAGTTCAGCGGCCTCGCTTCGGTGTTCATGGGCGAAAACATTTCTTCGCTCCGCGTACACGATCTGAACGCCCCTGTATAGTCTATTTCTTAGATGTTAAATTTTATTCGCATATGAGCCGACAGGGAGTTAAAAACATATAAATGCACCCGTTTTAGCCTCTTTTAATACAAAGTGTTTGCCGTATTGGCTCAAAAAAATTAATTTTGCATCTTGAAATACCGTTTAAACCAATGACGAAAACTCCAATATTGAGCTTTGCGGCGCTCATAGCCGCTTCTGCTTTTGTAGGATGCAACGGCGACGCAACAGATTACACGGAAAGTTCCGGGTCGAATGTTGCTGTATATTCCTTTAACCTGCAGGAAAATGACAAGATTTTAAAGGATCTTGATACTGTATACTTCTCTATCGATCTGGAAAACGCCCGTATCTTCAATGCCGACTCTCTGCCCTACGGCACTCGTGTCGACGCTCTTATTCCGTCAATAAAAGTTGTGGAAGGCGCAAGCGCGATGACTCTTGAAATGTCGCGCGCAGGAAAGCCCGACACAATCATTGATTACATAAACTATCCCGAAGACAGCATCGACTTCTCCAATGGACCTGTCAAGCTTAAAGTGGTGTCGCTCAACGAGCTCGTATCACGTACATACGAGATTAAGGTCAACGTGCATCAGGTAAAGAGCGACTCTCTGCAGTGGACCAATACAGCATACCGCGCTCTGCCCTCAATGCTCCAGGCTCCGACAAGACAGAAAACGACAGCAAACAAGAAAGCATATTACTGTCTCACTACCGACGGTTCGGCATGGTCGCTCGCAAAAGCCGACGAACCTTCAGGCGAATGGACATACTCTACCCCTCAGCTTCCGCTATCGGCCGACATCAACACCTTCTGTGTAAGCGAGACCAAGTTCTTCATCATCGACAACGGCATGTTGCTCAGCTCTACCGATGCAATTGAATGGACCTCGACCGGACGCCAGTTCGACTACATATACGGTACATACGGCGAAAGAGTGCTCGGCGTATTCAAAGACGGCTCTGTAACAAAATTCGCAGAGTATCCGGGCGATAAATCCATATACATACCTTACGGCCTGCCCGTAAAAGGCACATCGCCTCTCACATACATCGACTTCGACATGAGCATGAGTGAAATGGCCCTGCTCATTGGCGGCGAACAGACCGACGGAACCCTCAACTCAAAGGTATGGGCATACGACGGCAACGAATGGGCTTGTCTCACAAAGAAGTCTATCGCAAAAGACCTCAAGGACATGACCATGATACCGTTCTACACATTCAAGCAGGAGAACATCCTCACTGTCAAGAAATTCGTGTCGATGTTCGCTTTCGGCGGCACAGACGGAATAAAATTAAACCGGACACTTTACACATCGGTCGACTACGGTATCAAATGGAATGTCGGCGGCCAGCTTCTGCAGCTCCCCGACTTTATTCCTTCGTTCTACGGCGCACAGGCCTTTGTCGCTGAATCGACACTGTCGGTATCACGCAACAGCATCTGGAACGAGTACGTGTCATCACGTGCCACGGCTCCTATTACCGAATGGGACTGCCCCTATATATATATATTCGGCGGCTACGACAAGGACGGAAACCTCAATCGGTCGATCTGGCGCGGAACTATCAACCGTCTTTCCTTTAAACCATTGCAATAATGCGCCGGATACGTCACAAGTCTCATGTATTCTCAGGCCTTCGCCTCGCGGCGGCCGGTCTGGGCATGGCATGTGCTGTGACAGCTACCGCTCAGACATCTCCTTATAAATTCGATTTCGGAGCAGCTTTGGGTATGAGCGGATATATAGGCGATGCCAACCGCTCCAATGTCTTCAAGAGCCCTGGCTTTGACGGCGAACTCTCCATGAGATACATCGGCGACTCTCGCTGGGCGGTGCGCGGTGTGGTGTCGACTTTTGGTCTCAGCGGCAGCACCGACGGCATGGCCGATATACTGCCCGACAACGCAAGCTACAGCTTTACATCTCAAGTGTACGAGCTGAGCGTACGAGGCGAGTTCAACTTCTTTGCCTACGGAATCGGAGAAACCTACAAACGCCTCCGCCGATGGACACCTTATATCACTGTAGGTATCGGCGGCGCCATGGCTTCGTCGGGCGGCAATACCGCAGGCGCTTTTACAATTCCTATGGGCCTGGGACTCAAGTTCAAACTTCGCCCACGTCTCAACCTCGGCGTGGAGTTCTCGATGACTAAAGCTTTCAGCGATCATTTCGACGGTCCCCGGCTATCAGACCTAAACCAAATTAAAACAGCGTTCTATAAGAACACCGACTGGTACTCACGTCTTACCGTTGGTATCACATACGAGTTTGGCGAGCGCTGCGAAACCTGCCACTATGTCGACTAAGCCCGAATTAAATATAGATCCCTCGCGCATGCCGGCGCATGTAGCCATTATCATGGACGGTAATGGCCGTTGGGCTCAGGCTCGCGGCTTCGACCGCTCGGCCGGGCATGTAGAAGGTGTGTCGACCGTAAGACGCATTACCGAGGAAGCATCTGCTCTCGGGATAAAATATCTTACCCTCTACACCTTCTCCACCGAGAACTGGCAGCGTCCGCAGGCCGAAGTAGATGCCCTGATGACTCTCATCGTGACAGCCATCGAACGCGAGACTCCCGACCTTATAAAAAACAACGTCCGCCTTACCACCATCGGCGATCTTGACCGTATGCCGCCTTTCGCGGCCGACAGGATGCGCCGCTGCATTGCCGACACCGCTCACTGCACAGGCCTCACTCTCGTCCTGGCCCTGAGCTATTCCTCCCGATGGGAGATAATACGTGCGGCCAGAGCGATAGCCGCCGAGGCAATAGACGGCCGGATACAGCCCGACGATATTACCGAAGATGTTTTCGCCTCATATCTCTGCACTGCAGGCATGCCCGACCCAGACCTGCTCATACGCACAGGCGGAGACATGCGGATCAGCAATTACCTCCTCTATCAGATAGCATATACCGAACTCATTGTCACACCAACATACTGGCCCGACTATTCACGTGAAGAATTTCGCGACGATATCGCTGAATTTCAGCACCGCCAGCGTCGATTCGGCAAAACCGGAGAACAGGTTGCCGACAATGAAGAAACTAAATAAACCGACATATCATCACGTAATCATGCGATTAAAGATATTCCAGCTTACGCTACTAAGTATCGTGCTCATCGGCACAGTGATGCCGGCAAAGGCACAGACCGCCAACGACACTATCTACAATCCCAATGTACTCTACTCGGCCATGCCGCGTACATATGAGATTGCAGGTATTTCTATCGAAGGCGCGCCAAATTACGACGAATACCTAATACTCGGATATGCCGGTCTCAAAGTCGGTGACCGCCTTACAATACCGGGCGACGACATAACCAACGCCGTCAAGCGCCTCATGCGCCAGACCTTGTTTGCTCAGGCCCGTATAGAGCTTGAAAAGACCTATGGCGACAAGGCTTGGATAAAGATTGTATTGCGCACTCAGCCCCGTATCGCCGACGTGAAATATATCGGCGCCAAAAAAGGCGAGATTAAAGAACTTCAGGACCGTCTGCAGCTTGTAAAAGGCAACCAGATTACCCAGAATATCGTAAACCGCATCAAAGCCATCGTAGAGAAATACTACGACGACAAAGGTTTTGCCAACGCCACATGTCGCGTCGACCTCCGCGAAGACCTCTCGAACAAGAACGACATGTTCGTCGACATTGTCATTGACAAACAGTCGAAGATCAAGGTCCACAAGATTCATGTCAACGGCAATGAAGTGATGAGCGACCGCGCCATCAAGCGCACAATGAAGAAGACAAACGAGAAGGGCGACCTGCTCAAACTCTTCAGCCAGAAAAAATTCGTCGAGTCTGACTACAAGGACGACCTCAACCGCATCCTTGAGAAATACAACGAAAAAGGCTACCGCGACGCTCGCATCACAGCCGACAGCGTTGTGCCCTACGACGAAAACAAAGTCGACGTTTACATCGACATTGACGAAGGCAAACAGTACTATATCAAGGACATCCAGTGGGTCGGCAACACCCTCTTCTCCAACGACCTCCTCGGCGAATACCTCGGCATGAAACCCGGCGAGGTATACAACCAGAAACTGCTCAACAAGCGACTGATGGAGGACGACGACGCCGTGGCAAACCTTTACATGGACCGTGGCTACCTCTTCTACAACCTCGTGCCTATCGAGCGTGAGATCGAAGGCGACTCCATTACCCTTGAAATGCGTATGATGGAAGGTCCGCAGGCCCGTATCAACAACGTGATAATCAACGGCAACGACCGACTCTACGAGAAGGTTATCCGCCGTGAGCTTCGTGTGCGCCCGGGTGCCCTCTTCAGCAAGAGCGACCTTCTGCGTTCCGCCCGTGAAATCGCGCAGACCGGCCACTTCAACCCCGAGACTATGGACATACAGCCGCAGCCCAATGAAGAAAACGGTACCGTCGACATCGTCTTCGGCCTTGAATCGAAGGCCAACGACCAGATCGAGTTCTCTCTCGGCTGGGGACAGACCGGTATCATCGGCAAGCTGCAGCTCAAGTTTACCAACTTCTCCATCAAGAACCTCCTCTACCCGAGCACATACCGAGGCATCATACCTCAGGGCGAAGGTCAGACATTCTCTATCAGCGCTCAGACAAACGCCCGTTACTACCAGTCATATGCCGTTTCATTCCTCGACCCTTGGTTCGGCGGCAAACGACCCAACTCTCTGTCCGTATCGGCTTACTACAGCCGTCAGACAGGTGTAAACAACTCGTTCTACAACCGCCAGTGGGCCAACTCGTCGATGTGGGGCAACGGCTACGGCTACATTCCCGGCTACGGCTACGGTGGCTCTCTGGGTGGCTACGGCTACAACGACTACTACCAGAGTAGCTACGAACAGTCGCTCGACCCCAACAAGGTCCTGCAGATGGTCGGCGTGAACGTCGGATTCGGCAAACGTCTCAAATGGCCTGACGACTTCTTCACATTCACTGCCGAGCTCGGCTACAACTGGTACTACCTCAAGAATTGGGATTACCTCTACTACATGAACAACGGTACGTCGAACGCCATCGTGCTCGGTCTTACCATCGCACGCAACTCTATCGACAACCCCATCTTCACACGTAGCGGCTCACAGTTCTCACTCAACCTGCAGATCACTCCCCCGGCCGAGCTCTTTACCGGCAAACGCGACTGGAGGAAACTCGCTCAGGAAAACACCGTTGAATCGAAAGAGAAACTCTACGAATGGATCGAGTACTGGAAGCTGCGCTTCAAATCGCGTACATACACTCCCCTCTCGAATCATCCCACCTACACCCCCGTCCTCATGACTCGCTTCGACTTCGGTCTTCTCGGCAGCTTCAACAAATACCTGAAGACTCCGTTCGAGACATTCTATGTCGGTGGCGACGGCATGTCGGGCAACTACCTCTACGCACAGGAGACCATCGCACTCCGTGGTTACGACAACGGTGTCCTCACTCCCTGGAAGCGCGAAGGCTACGCCTACACACGTATGGGCGTCGAGATCCACTTCCCCCTCCTTCTCGAACAGTCTACCACAATCTATGCTCTCGGATTCCTCGAGGGTGGCAACGCATGGACTTCGGTCAGCGAGTTCAACCCCTTCTCGCTTAAGCGAAGCGGCGGTTTCGGTGTCCGCGTTCAGCTGCCTATGGTCGGCCTGATGGGTATCGACTGGGCTTACGGCTTCGACAAGATCGACGGAATACGTGGCGGTTCTCACTTCCACTTCATTCTCGGTCAGGAATTCTAAGACGCTTAAACCTTTTTATCGACAAAACGTCTTATATATAAAGAACCCAACAAAACCACAGCAATATGAAGAAAATAGCCCTTTTACTCCTCCTTATCGTAGCCGGAATCACCGCTGCGTCGGCACAGAAATTCGCTATGGTAGACATGGAGTATATATTTAAAAACGTTCCATCATATGAAATGGCGAACGAACAGCTGAACCAGCTTTCGCAGCGCTGGCAGAAAGAAGTCGAGGCTGTCGGCAAAGAAGCCGAAACAATGTACCAGACATATCTCGCCGACAAACCCTTCCTTACCGAAGAACAGGCAAAGAAACGCGAAGAAGAAATCGTTGCCAAAGAGAAATCGGCAACCGAGCTCCGTTACAAATATTTCGGCCCCGAAGGCGAGCTCTATCAGAAGCGTCAGACACTGCTCAAGCCCATTCAGGACGATGTTTACAATGCCGTGAAGAAAGTTGCCGACGAACGCGGCTTCCAGGCCATATTCGACAGAGCTTCAGCTTCCGACATCATCTACGCATCTCCGCGTATCGACATTTCGAACGATGTGCTTGCCAAATTAGGATATTCCAACTAATTTAGTTAATTTTGCATTTAGAATTTAATAACCCCAACATAGACCATAAAGACAATATGTTTAAGAAACTCCTTCTGGCCGTGCTTGTTGCTCTTCCGATGAGCGCCATGGCTCAAAAATTCGGCGTCGTTGACATTGCTACGGTATTCCAGAATATGCCCGAAGCTGCTGAAATGCAAAAAGAAATTCAGGAAACATCTAAACAGTTTGAAGAAGAGTTCCAGAAACTTCAGGAAGAAGTCAACAAACTGTATACCGAATACCAGACTATCCAGAACGACCCCAACGTAGCCGAGACCATCAAGGAAAGCCGCGTTCAGACCATTCAGGAAAAGATGCAGAAAGTCGACCAGTTCCGCAACACCGCTTCGCAGGAGCTCAACCGTCTTTCCGAGCAGAAGTCCGCACCCATCCAGGCTAAGATCAACGATGCTATCAAAGCCGTTGGTGCTGAAGGATCCTACACATTCATCTTCCCCAAAGAAGAAGGCCTCATCCTTTATTCCGGCGCTGACGTTGTCGACCTGACAAAAGCCGTACAGGACAAGATCGCAAGCATCAAACCGGCGGCTGCAGCAAAATAAAGACATAACTCCACATCCATAACACGCGCCCGTGTCCTCAAACCGACACGGGCGCGTTTTTTATAGACATTAAATCGGCTCTCAGCCATGTAAAAACCGCAAATAAAGGTGTTTTTGAACACCTTACAATTCTTTTCTATCCAAATTTGCTAAAAATTCGTTAAAAAGTAGTATCTTTGCACAAAATTCATTCCAGAGACAGCTAACATTATAATAAACCAACCATATAAAAAAAATGAAACATTACACTACGCGACATTTGTTGCGCTCATTGTGTATTGGTGTCTCCATTTTTGCTTTGACCGGTTGTGTCGATCACGACTATGACCTGAGCGAAGATATCGATCTCACAATCAAACTGGGCGGCGACAATCTCACACTGCCCGGAAGCAGCAGTACCGACATCCTGTCCCTCTCGCAGATCCTTGATCTCGAGGATAACAGCTCTATCAAACCCGTTGCCGCCGACGGAGAATACGGTCTCGCCAAAGGCGATTACGTTCTCATTCAGGACGGCGATCAGAGTTCTTCTCAATTCGACATCCCCGAAATTACAATCGGACATATCAACGGCAACACATCTACTCAGGTCCTCCCCGAGTTCTACAACGTTACCGGCGAAGCTTCGATCTCTCAGCAGGTCAACACAGTTGTACCCAACGCCGTACGTCTTGAGGACAACGACGTGACTACAGAACTCATATCAATCGAAAAAGCCGACATCGACGTCGAAATGATGCTCCAGGTAGGTTATATTTCATCCGACTTTACCGGCAAGGCATACATCGAACCCGGATATACCGTTACCTTCGATAAATGCTGGACCATCGAGATCGTCGACCAGGCTACCGCTCGCTTCATCGAGACCGTAGGCAACAATGCCATACGCTTCAAGACCCGTCAGGCGATCACAAACACCGACAAGCAGACCCTCCGCCTGCGTCTCAGCAAAGTCGACCTCACTGATGTTCCCGCAGGTCAGGGCCTCTATGCTCCCGGCAAATTCAAACTCAGCAACGACATTGAATCAAACGGCGAGGTTAGCCTCGACATTTCCGACCTCGGACTCGGAGAGCGCGCCAACCTTACCATCGAGACTACGACATGGGTAAACTCGGCCGTCATCGAGAAAGTACGTGGCATCGTCGATCCCAAGATCGAGATATCCGAGACAAGCTTCAACATCGACGACATTCCCGATTTCCTGAGCGACCCCAAGAACCACCTCGACATCGAGAATCCTCAGATCAACATTACCGTCAGCAACACATCGCCGCTCTCCATCAGCCTCAGTGGTAAACTCTCGTCTTTCTGCGATGCAAGCATGAATGCCACTGTCGGCATAGGCGAAGACTTCGGCACTAACGCCATCATCGTTCGTGGCAACAGCACAACCGAGTTCGTAATATCGCGCAGGCCCGTCAGCGGTGCGGCAAACAATATTGTCGTGCCCGACCTCGGCAAGCTCATCGAGACAATCCCCGACCGCATCAGCTTCCACGACGCCACCTCTAAAGCTCTGAGAGAGACTGCCGAGTATGCCCTTGGCTCTACCTACAGCTACAAGTGCGACTACCAGGCCGTGATTCCTCTCGCTTTCGGCGACGCAATGAAGCTATTCTACACCCACGAGGACACCGACTGGGACAGCGACCTCGAGAAATACAATTTCGGTACTGCCGAAGTCACTCTCGACGTGCTCAACACAATTCCCCTCGACCTCACTCCGTCGGCTATAGCTCTCGATGTCAACGGCAACGAGATGAACAAAGTGACAGCGACTGTCGAAGGAAATATCGCAGCCGGCTCGATCAACTCGCCTGCCACATCGGCTGTTAAGATAATCCTCAGATCTACAGGCAGCAACATGGCCGGACTCGACGGTATCAAACTTATGCTCGACGCAACTGCCAACACAGCTTTCCGTGGCACAAACCTCAACGAGAACCAGTCCTTAAAATTCGAAAACATCCGTATCACTGTCAAGGGAGGCGTCCTTGTCGACCTCAATGATTAAGAATTATGACTTCAGCTAAAAAAATTATAATAAGCCTTACTGCCTGCTGCGCACTCTCTGCCGCAGCTCAGGAAGCTCCGCGCTCGGCATATTTCCTTGACGGTTACTCTTATCGTCACGAGTTGAATCCTGCATTTGCCGGCGAACGAAACTATGTATCCATCATCGCTCTGGGCAACATCAACGCAGGCCTATTCTCGAATGTCGGCGTCAACACATTCCTCTACAAGACTCAGCCGGGCAGCCAGTACAAACTGACCACTTTCATGAGTCCCACTGTCGATGCCGCTACATTCCTCAACAAACTCGGCAAAAACAACCACATCAACGCCAACCTTGACCTTACCATCATGTCGGCCGGTTTCAAGGCCTTCAAGGGTTACAACACCATCAGCATCGGCATCAAGACCGACGTAGGTGTCAATCTGCCCAAGGACCTCTTCTCGTTCATGAAACTCGGCCAGACAGGTCCCGACACACGCTACCACTTCGACGACATTCAGGCTCAGGCCAATGCTGCTGCTGAGATCGCTCTCGGTCACAGCCACAAGATCAACGACAAGCTCAATGTCGGCGCAAAGGTAAAGGTACTCCTCGGTCTCGGCAATGCTTCGGCCCACATCAAGAATATGGATGTGGCGTTCGGCCACGACAAATGGCAGATCCAGGCCGAAGGCGAATTGCAGATGGCTGCCGGCAGCGGTCTCCGTGTTCCCACAAAAGCTGAAGCCGGAAAGGACTACACCAACCCTGGCGATGCCGATCTGATCGAATGGGGCGATATCGACTACGACAAATTCGGTCTGGCAGGTTTCGGCCTTGGCATCGATCTCGGCGCCACATACAAGCTCCTCCCCGACCTCGAGCTTTCGGCTGCAATTACCGATCTCGGATTCATGAGCTGGAGCAATGCCGTTACCGGCCGCACAGGCCAGGGCACATGGTCGTTCGACGGCTTCCAGAATGTAGCCATTGACAGCAACCAGCCCGGTTACGACGACAATAAACTCGGCGAGCAGTTCGACCGTCTGTGGGATGACATGCAGGATGTGATCAACATACACCGCGACGAGAACGGCTCGGGCAGCTACACCAAAGCGCTCCATGCCACTCTCCGACTCGGCGCCGAATATCAGATGCCATTCTACAATCGCCTTACCGGCGGCTTCCTCTTCTCGTCATATTTCGCCGGTTGCTCCTCTTGGACTGAAGGCCGTCTGTACGCTACCGTAAAACCGGTTAAATGGTTCGATGCTACAATCAACTACGGCGCTTCGACATACGGTTCTTCCTTCGGCTGGATGATCAACTTCCATCCCAAAGGATTCAACTTCTTCATCGGCAGTGACCACCAGTTCTTCAGCGTCACTCCCCAGTATGTGCCCGTAGGCAACGCTACAGCCAACATCAACCTCGGCTTCAACGTTACATTCGGTTCATAAGCAGACATCATTATAACGCAGCACGCCCGTGTCCGTCATATCCGGCACGGGCGTGTTTATTATTCATAGTCCCCGAAGTCAAACACAAGCTGGCGCGAATGGCCGAATCGTTCTTCATTGTTTACCGTCCTGCTGACCGACAGTCCCATCAGACGTATCGGCCGCCCGGCGAGCGCTGCCTTGTCGATCAGTTCCCTTGCGCCGGCAAGCAGTACATCGCCGTCTATCTCCGCCGGGAGCGTGGATATGCTGCGTGTCAGCTGTGAGAAATCGGCGAAGCGCACCTTTAGCGTCAGCGACGATCCGGTAAAATGCGCCCTTGCAAGCCGCGACAGCAGTTTCGCCACAAGCTGCGATATGAGCATATCTGTCTCCTCGCTTGTCGATATATCGGCATCGAGCGTATGCTCCACACCTACCGACTTGCGGATTCTTACCGGCTCCACAGGCCTATTGTCTATTCCTCGGGCAAACTGATAATACTGGGGACCGGCCTTGCCGAAATACAGGCGAAGCTCGCCGAGTGTGCGCCGCCTCAGATCCTCGCCGGTATATATGCCGAGATTGTGCATCTTTGCCGCTGTCACAGGCCCAACGCCCCAGAATGACTCCACAGGTATGGCCGAAATAAAATCGAGAGCCCTCTGCGGCGGTATCACATAGAGCCCGTCGGGCTTGCGGTAGTCCGATGCTATCTTGGCAAGAAACTTATTATACGACACTCCGGCCGACGCCACAAGCGAAAGCCGGCTGCGTATCTTAGCCTTGATCTCCCTGGCTATGTCTACAGCCAGACTGATGCCCCTGAAATTCTCTGTGACGTCGAGGAAAGCCTCGTCGAGCGATATCGGCTCTATCAGGTCGGTATATTCATGAAATATATCATGTATCTGCGACGAGACAGCCTTATATACATCGAAACGGCAGTCTACAAACCTTAGCCCGGGGCAAAGCTTCTTGGCCTTGGCCGACGACATCGCCGACCGCACTCCATAGCGACGCGCCTCGTAGCTTGCCGCTGCCACCACGCCGCGACCGTCGGCATTGCCTACTGCCACGGGAACTCCTCGCAACGACGGATCATCGCGCTGTTCTACCGAAGCAAAGAAGGCATCCATGTCGATATGGATAATCTTACGGGTCATAGTGGGGATGAGGAGATAAAAAAAGGCAGACCGAAATGATCTGCCATTGTAGCGAGTCCGGGATTCGAACCCGAGTCTCCACCTTGAGAGGGTGGCGTGCTAGGCCTCTACACTAAATCGCCATTCAGAGTCGCTCAAGCTTTTTCGCTTTTGCGATGCAAAGTTACAATCGAATTTTATATCATGCAAATTTTACCTCGTATTTTAACACCGATTAACAATACCGCCGCCGCTACCTTTTTTGACACTTAAAATTTTGGTATTTGTCTAAAAGTCATTATTTTTGTGCATTGAAAGCTTATGTAACCGCATAGCCTTAACCTACTATACGCATGAAATACTAATATCATATATCGATATATCAATTATTTATGGCAGAAAATAAAGAAAGATTATTCGACCAGTTTCCTGAGACGAGCTATGCTGAATGGCGCGCAAAAGTAGAAACTGACCTCAAAGGGGCGGATTTCAACAAGAAACTGGTATGGCGAACAAACGAAGGCTTTGACGTACAGCCCGTATACAGAGCCGAAGATATCGCAGACTTCAAGACAACAGACTCACTTCCCGGGCAATTCCCCTACGTTCGCGGCACTCGCACCGACAACAACTGGCTCACTCGTCAGGACATCATTGCCGACAGCGCTGAAGCTGCAAACGCTACTGCACTCGAAGTGCTCACTAAGGGCGTGACTTCATTAGGCTTCAAAGTTGCAGAAGCCGCCGATGTTGCCACCCTGCTCAAAGGCATCGATCTCGCAAACGTTGAGATCAACCTCACATGCTGCCCCGGCAAGGTTACAGATGTAGCCAAGGCTCTCGTAGAGGCCGTCGAAAATGCCGGTGCCGCAGCCTTCTTCCGCGGTTCGATCGACTACAATCCCCTCCGCCGCCAGCTGCGTCACGGTGTGGAAGGCGTCGATAAAGCCGCTGTCACAGAAAAGGCTTGCGCCCTTCTCGACATTGTTGCTCCCGTGCCCGGCCTGCGCTGCCTCGCTGTCGACTCCGACATCCTCGCAAACGCCGGTGCTTTCATATATCAGGAATCCGGCTATGCTCTCGCATGGGGCGCCGAATGGATGACTCTCCTTACCGAAGCGGGCCGTAGCGCCGACGAAGTAGCCAAGCGCATCAAGTTCAACATGTGCGTGTCGAGCAATTTCTTCATGGAGATTGCAAAGTTCCGCGCATGCCGCATGCTCTGGGCTCAGATCGTAAAACAGTATGGCGCCGACGAAAACGCTGCCAAGATGCTTGTCAACGCAAGCACATCGCGTTTCAACCAGACCATCTACGATGCTCATGTCAACCTTCTCAGAAGCCAGACCGAGACTTTCTCGGCCTGCGTGGGCGGTGTCGACTCCATCGTGACCACTCCCTTCGACACTCCTTACAAGACACCCGACACATTCTCTGAGCGCATCGCTCGCAACCAGCAGTTCCTCCTCAAAGAAGAAAGCCACATGGACAAGGTCGTCGACCCTGCAGGCGGCAGCTACTATGTAGAGGAGCTCACTGTCGCTATCGCCGCAGAAGCATGGAAATTATTCCTCGCCACTGTCGACGAAGGCGGTTTCTTCGAGTGCACAGGCAACGGCAAAGTACAGAAAGCCGTTAACGAAAGCTGCGAGAAGCGTCACACCGATGTCGCTCGTCGCAAAGAAGTACTTCTGGGCACAAACCAGTACCCCAACATCAACGAGAAAGCAGCCGACAAGATCGAAAACACCGCTTGCAAATGCCACTGCGGATGCGGTCACGAGGATGGCCCCAACGCGCTCCTCAACAAACGTGCGGCTACCGACTTCGAGGCGCTGCGTCTCGCCACTGAGGCTGCCGCCAAACGACCCAAAGTATTCATGCTCACAATCGGCAACCTTGCAATGCGTCTGGCTCGCGCACAGTTCTCTACCAACTTCTTCGGTTGCGCAGGCTATGAGATAATCGACAACCTCGGCTTCAACACCGTAGAAGAAGGTGTCGATGCTGCTCTCGCAAAAGGCGCCGACGTTGTTGTGCTCTGCTCAAGCGACGACGAGTACGCCGAGCTCGCTCCGGCGGCATTCAAATACCTCGACGGCCGTGCCGAATTTGTTGTTGCAGGAAACCCGGCTTGCACCGACGACCTGAAGGCTGCTGGTATAAAGGACTTCGTTCACGTTCGCTGCAACGTGCTCGAGACACTTCGCGATTTCAACAACCGATTACTCAACAAATAAGTCACAGACCCACAATATGAAACCCGATTTTAAAAACATCGATATAACTTCCGGGCTCTGTGGCGCCAAACCTGCTGCCACAGCAACGGAAACCTGGACAACTCCCGAACTCATTCCGGTTAAGCCCGTATATACCAAAGCCGACCTCGAGGGCCTCGAGCACCTCAACTTCATGAGCGGCATTCCTCCCTATCTCCGCGGACCGTACAGCGCAATGTACCCCCTGCGCCCCTGGACTATCCGCCAGTATGCAGGCTTCTCTACAGCTGCCGAGTCGAACGCATTCTATCGCCGCAACCTCGCTTCTGGCCAGAAAGGCCTTTCTGTAGCATTCGACCTCGCCACACACCGTGGATACGACGCCGACCATGCTCGCGTGGTAGGCGACGTCGGCAAAGCCGGTGTGTCGATTTGCTCGATCGAAGACATGAAAGTACTCTTCGACGGTATACCCCTCAACAAGATGTCGGTATCTATGACCATGAACGGCGCTGTGCTTCCCGTACTCGCCTTCTACATCAACGCCGGTCTTGAGCAGGGTGCGAAACTCGAGGAGATGGCAGGTACCATTCAGAACGATATCCTCAAGGAGTTCATGGTGCGCAACACCTATATCTATCCGCCTGAATTTTCGATGCGTATCATCGCCGACATATTCGAGTACACATCGCAGAACATGCCCAAATTCAACTCGATATCGATCTCCGGCTACCACATGCAGGAAGCCGGCGCTACCTGCGACATCGAGCTGGCCTACACCCTCGCCGACGGTCTCGAGTACCTCCGCGCCGGTGTCAACGCTGGCATGGATATCGATGCCTTCGCTCCTCGCCTCTCTTTCTTCTGGGCTATCGGCATGAACTACTTCATGGAAGTCGCCAAGATGCGTGCAGCCCGTATGCTCTGGGCAAAGATCGTAAAACAGTTCAACCCAAAGAACCCCAAATCACTGGCTCTGCGTACACACTCGCAGACTTCCGGCTGGTCGCTTACCGAGCCGGATCCCTTCAACAACGTCGGCCGCACATGTATCGAAGCTATGGGCGCAGCTCTGGGTCACACTCAGAGTCTCCACACCAACGCGCTCGACGAAGCCATCGCTCTCCCCACCGACTTCTCGGCCCGTATCGCCCGTAACACTCAGATCTACATTCAGGAAGAGACTCAGGTTACACGCGCGATCGACCCCTGGGGCGGTTCCTACTACGTCGAGGCTCTTACAAATGAGATCGCACACCGCGCATGGGAGCACATCCAGGAAATCGAGAAACTCGGCGGTATGGCTAAAGCCATCGAGACAGGTCTTCCCAAACTGCGTATCGAAGAAGCTGCCGCTCGCACTCAGGCCCGTATCGACTCAGGTCGTCAGACCATCGTAGGCATCAACAAGTATCGTCTCGACCATGAAGATCCTATCGACATCCTCGAGATCGACAACACCGAAGTTCGCCGCGAGCAGATCGAACGTCTCAACGAAGTGAAGGCAAACCGCGACGAAGCTAAGGTAAAAGAAGCTCTCGCTGCCATCACAGAGTGCGTGCGCACAAAAGAAGGCAACCTCCTCGACCTCGCTGTCAAGGCCGCAGGCCTTCGCGCCACCCTCGGCGAAATATCCGACGCTTGCGAAGAAGTTGTCGGCCGTTACAAAGCTCAAATCAGAACAATCTCAGGCGTGTACGCAAACGAAACAAAACAGGATCCGGACTTCATCAAGGCACAGCAGATGTGCGAGGAGTTCGCTAAACGCGAGGGCCGTCAGCCCCGTATCATGATAGCTAAAATGGGTCAGGACGGTCACGACCGTGGCGCAAAAGTCGTTGCAACAGGTTATGCCGACTGCGGATTCGACGTCGACATGGGTCCCCTCTTCCAGACTCCGGCAGAAGCCGCCCGTCAGGCTGTCGAGAACGACGTTCACATCCTCGGCGTTTCGTCGCTCGCCGCAGGCCACAAGACACTCATTCCGCAGGTTATCGAAGAGCTCAAGAAGCTCGGTCGTGAGGACATCCTCGTTACCGCAGGCGGCGTTATACCCGCTCAGGACTACGACTTCCTCTACAAAGCAGGCGTCGCTGCCATCTTCGGCCCAGGCACTCGCATCCCCCTGTCGGCCATAAAGATGCTCGAGATTCTCAACGAAGAATAACCGCACACACCATCAATCCCCCCTTCATCGGAGCCAGCCCCTCGGCCGGCTCCGATTTTTTATCTAAAAAAGCCTCACAACCATTAAACATATGCTACCAAATAAGACCGACATACAAATATTTGCCACGTTTTACCGCCTTATTAAAAATAATTGCTTATATTTGCAGTCGTAAAACACATCGCAAGTACCATTCCTATAAATAAACTTACCTAAACCAATTAAAACCTGCTTATGACTGATTTTACAAAAGTATTGGCATTGACATGCCTTGCAGCGGTAGCCATGCCTGTCGGGGCATCTGCCGACACCAAAGCCTATGGCTATCTTTTCGGCTCTAAAGATGGTCGACACGGATTTGTGTCTTTCGATATCGCAAAACCACAGACACTCACTATCGAAGGAAGCCGCGATTTCGGCAGTTACTACCCTTCTGCCGGCGAATATGTCGACGGCAAAATCTACACCTACAGAGTAAGTGAAGCCGACTATTTCGAACTTGAAGCGGACTCGTGGGCTGTATACGACGCCGAAACTTTCAAGCTGATAAGCTCAAAGGATATGTACAGCATGAACAGAGCAGTCGACATGACATACGACTACACGACAAACACCATGTATGCCCTGATCGAAGACAGACGTACAAGTTCAACTCTGATCGAAACAAGTCTGTATGCAATCGATCTTGCCACAGGCGACTATACACTTATCGGAAGCCCAGGCGAGCTTAAAGCCATCGACGGCAACAACAAGGTCGCTATCGATGCTCTGATCACGTTGGCTTGCGACCCCGAAGGACAACTTTACGCCATGTCATCTTACCGCTACCTATACAAAATCGACAAATTTACCGGAAAAGTAGAACAGGCAGCTCCTCGCCACAACCTTGGCACTGCGTCACAATTCCAGTCAATGACATTTTCATCCGACGGCAAACTATGGTGGGCTCAGGCACATCCGAGCTATGGTCACTTCTGTGAAATAGATCTTACAACCGGAGTCCCCGGTGGTTTCGTCGATTTCAGAACCGACTACGAAAAGTTGAACAAGCTGGGCGATGACGCACAGGTTACAGCATTATTCTTCAAAGACAAGAATGTTCGTAGCGACTCGCCTAATGCCGTTACCGAACTCTCAGCTTCTATCAGCGAGAATGATGTAAACACCGTCATTCTCTCATGGGTCAATCCCACCGAAGATTATAGCGGCAATGATGCCGAACCGACAGCAATAAGAGTATATCGTATCGGCACCACAGAACCTATTGCGACTCTGAGCGGAGACGCTACAAGTTATACCGACACATCCGCGCCTAATGGCAACACCACTTACGAAGTAATTGCTGAAAACAATTCGGGTTGCGGCTTCCCGGCCTTTACTACGATTTTCGCCGGTTACGACCGCCTGAAAGCCGTCAACGATCTTGTTCTGACCATTGATGACCGTACCGCTAATGTAACATGGTCCGCCCCGACAGCTACTGTCAACGGTGGATATTCCGACTTCAACGCAATAACATACAACGTCTACAGGGCTAATGGCAACACAATTACAAGCCTTGCGACAGGCATCGACAAAACAGAATTTACCGAAACAGTCGAAGACGACGGTACATTCTATTACATCATTGAGCCGGTAAGCGGTGGCGCTTTAGGAGTACAGGCCGAGACAGAAAGTTTTACACTTACATCGCCCAAAAGCATACCTTACTTTACCGGTTTCGAAGATGACCAGGATGGTCAGCAGTGGATATTTATAAACGCTTCAACCAACACAGGATGGAGTATCGGCAAAAAAAGTTACATCTACGACGGAAGTAAGACGGCTATTGGTTCGACCCTGGGCAATACAGCCGATGACTGGCTCATATCTCCGCCTCTCGAATTTGAGGCCGGTGAGTATACCGTCGATTTCTATGCCAACGGTGCCTCTTACGACACTCACACATTCAGTGTTTGCTTAGGCAATGATCCGAAAGACCCCAAGAGCTTTACAAAGAATTTCTATTCGGTAAACAATGAAAAAATATATGACGAGACCGGAGCTAATGCAAGCGGTTCCGAGTCCAAAGGATGGGCTCACATAGAGACCGGATTCAAAGTAGACGACAAAGGCATATATCATGTAGGATTCCACAACACAAATCCTACCACTTACGCAAATCTGCGTATCGACAATCTATCGGTAAAAAAGAGTGGCCAAAGCGGAATAACTGCTGTAGGGAGCAATAATAAAGTGACATTCACAACTTGCGGCAAAGACATCACAGTGACTTCTTCTATTGCCATTACAAACATAAGTGTCATTAATATTGCCGGTCTTGCCGTTGAGTCGGTCGATGGAGAAAGCAATACCATTACAGTATCATGCTCAGACATAGCATCCGGTGTATATGTCGTTACCGTAAGACTTGAAGATGGTTCTTTAGTATACAAAAAAATTGTAATGTAACGCTATAAGAGCATAATTTCCTGAAGAGTAGCCTGTCATGTCGACAGGCTACATTTTTTTTGTAAACAATAAAATCATAATTTATCTTAAAACACGGATAGACCCCATAGAAATTTTATTACCTTTGTATCTGCATTAGGCACAACCATATGAAAATAATTTATATCATACATAACACAAGCTTATGAAGATCATCTTCAACATAATATACCGCACCAACTGGGGAGAATCGGTATATATAACAGGCGCTCCGGCAGCTCTGGGCCAATGGGATAAAAGCCGCGCCGTCAAGCTGAATCTTGATGGCAACGACCACTGGACCGCTACTGTCGACCTGCCTGCAAGCGATAAAGACTTCGGCTACCGCTACTTCGTCCGCAACGACAACGGAACAATCCGCGACGAATGGGGACACGGCGACCATTTCACGGCAAACAGCGACGGCACATTCCGCGTCTACGACAGATGGCAGGACCAGCCCTTCGACAAACCGCTGTATTCATCGCTTTTTACCGAGTGCGTATGCCGCCAGAAGACCACCGACGGCATTGTGACACCGACACGCGCTTTCGTGACCATTTCGGTAAGCGCCCCCATGGTCAACGGCGACATGGTGCTCGCCATCAGCGGCAACAACGAAGCGCTGGGCAACTGGGACACCAAGCAGGCGATCCGACTTTCGAACTGCTCTTTCCCCATATGGAAAGTCAACATACCGGCCGAAAGGCTTGATCCTGCGACCGAATACAAATTCCTCGTGCTCGACCGCAAGAGCGGCGCCGTAATAACATGGGAAGGCGGCGAAAACCGACGCATCGGGGTGTCGCTCAATCCGTCGGACGCAACACTGCTTTCCGGCATGCGCTTCATCAACACTCTCAAGCCGTGGCGTGGTGCCGGCACGGCAATACCGGTGTTCTCGCTCCGGAGCAAGGGCGATATGGGCGTCGGCGACTTCTACGACCTGTTCGGCATCATCGACTGGGCCGCAAACACACATCAGAGCATACTCCAGCTGCTGCCTATCAACGACACCACCATGACAGGCACATGGACCGACTCATATCCCTACAACGCCAACTCCACATTTGCCCTCCATCCCATGTTCCTGAGGGTAACAGAGCTGGGCGAGATAGCCGATGCCAAGCGGTGCGAGTACTACAGAAATGCCGCCGCAGAGCTCAACGCCCTGCCTACTGTCGACTACGAGCGTGCAAATCAGCTCAAGGCCGAATATATCGACGAGATATTCGCTCAGGAAGGCGCCAAGACACTTGAATCGGATGATTACAAGGCATTCGTCGAGCACAACTCACGCTGGCTGAGGCAGTACGCCGCATTCTGCGCCTTACGCGACCGATTCGGCACACCCGACTTCACTCAATGGGGCGAATACGCAAAATATTCCGACGAGGTGCTTAAAAAAGTGCTTGCCGAGGATGCCGCGAAAATCGACCGGGCATGTTACGTGCAGTACCACCTCGACCGCCAGATGCGCCGCGTACACGAATACGCAGCGTCAAAGGGTGTAGCTCTCAAAGGCGACGTGCCCATCGGCGTATCGCGAACAAGCGCCGACGCATGGACCGACACCCGTCTGTTCAACATGGACTGCCAGACCGGCGCTCCACCCGACGATTTCTCCGTGATGGGACAGAACTGGGGCTTCCCGACCTACAACTGGGAAGAGATGAACAAGGACGGCTTCGCCTGGTGGAAAGACCGTTTCCGCAAGATGGCCGAGTACTTCGACGCATACCGCATCGACCACGTGCTGGGCTTCTTCAGGATATGGCAGATACCCATGGACGCCATCCACGGCCTGCTCGGATACTTCTACCCTGCACTCCCCTTCTCGGCAGAAGAGATGCGCAACAGCTACGACTTCTGGATCAATCCCGAAGTACACACCAAGCCCTACATCATGGACTATTTCCTGTCGGACTTCTTCGGACCATACACCTCGGAAGTAGCAGAAAAATATCTCGACAAAGGCAAGGACGGCCGCTACACCTTCAAGGCCGACTTCGACACACAACGCAAGATAGCCGACTATTTTGCCGCGCTGCCTAAGGACGAAAAGAACACACGCATCTGCAACGGCCTCCTCGGCCTCGCCGACGAAGTGCTCTTCATCGAGGAGTCAAACAACAAAGGCAAATATCATCCGCGCATTTCGGCACAGTTTACCTACGTCTACCGCTCGCTCAACGACTATGAGCGCTGGTGCTTCAACCGACTCTACAACGACTTCTTCTACCGCCGTCACAACGACTTCTGGTATGGCAAGGCGATGTGGAAACTGCCACCGCTCATCGAGGCCACCGATATGCTCTGCTGCGCCGAGGACCTCGGCATGATACCTGCCTGCGTTCCGGCAGTGATGGAGCAGCTCGAAATACTGTCGCTCGAAATCCAGCGCATGCCCAAGGATCCTAACGAGAAATTCGCCGACACACGCCGCTATCCCTACTACTCGGTGTGCACCACCTCGACCCACGACATGGGCGGCATACGCCAGTGGTGGGAGGAAGACCGCGACGCGACACAGCGCTTCTTCAACGAAGTGCTCCACGAATCAGGCGCCGCTCCTCTCTACGCCGAACCCTGGATATGCGACCGCATTGTCGAGCAGCACCTCCAGTCGCCGTCGATGCTGTGTATCCTGCCTCTTCAGGACTGGCTGTCGACCGACGGCACAATACGCCGTCAGGACCCTCGCGAGGAGCAGATCAACGTGCCTTCGATAGCGCGCCACTACTGGCGCTACCGCATGCACCTTACCATCGAGGAGCTGCTCGCAAATACCGATTTCAACTCTTACATAAAGGACAAGATCGACCGCACAGGCCGCTGACCTATCGTAAGACTCAAGTTTAAAGAATGCGTATATTCTGGAAAATCTTTAGAGCTATTGCATCCGTATTGCTGCTGTTGGCCGTAGTGCTGCCGGCAGCAATTTACGTGATATTGTCTCTGGAGCCGATACAGACTACCGTGCGCACCACCGCCTCCGAGCAGCTTAGCGATCTGCTTGGCGCGGATGTGCGCGTGAGGTACGTACGCATCCACCCGTTCAACCGCGTGACCGTCGGGGGCATCAGTCTTGCCCTCGGCAGCGACACGGTGGCACAGGTCGAAACCGTCAGTGCCGGCTTCGACCTGTGGCCTCTCATCAGCAAAGGCGATATCATTTTCGACTATGCCCTGCTCGACGGCGTGACAGCACACATCAACAGGGCGACGCCCGAATCCGGGCTCAATATACAGCCCATAATCGACCGTCTGCGCTCCGACCGTCCGTCCGAAAAGAAGAAATTCAGTGTTGAGATCAGCACCGTCGTGATACGCCGTGCATCGGCAAGCTACGACATACTGTCGGCACCCATGCCCGACTCTGCGCTTTTCGACCCTAGGCATATCGCCATCAAGGACCTTGCGATCAACGCATTCATACCGCAGATAAGCGACGAAGGTTTCAGGGTCAACCTCGACCACCTGTCGTTTACCGAGCGCTCGGGATTCGCCATCGACAAACTGAGCGCGAAATGCTACATATCGCCCGACGAGATCTCGCTCGAGGATTTCTCGATAGCACTGCCTGAAAGCCGCTTTGAGCTCGAGCCGATGTCGATGCGCCGCGGAGGATATGCAAATCTTGTCGAGGCCGCGCATCACACACCGGTGCACATCACTACCAAGGACGACTGCGTGATATATCCGCCCGATTTCAAGGCCTTTGTCCCCATATTGTCGGATATGTCGCGTCGTTTCGACCTCTCATTCGACGCCTTCGCCTCGCTGTCGGCTGTCGACATGCAGAAGTTTATGCTCTCCGACGCCGATGCCGGATCTGTCAAGATCAACCTCGAGGCTTATGCAATAGGGCTTGACTCGATATCCGGGATGAAGTACAAGATCAACCGGGGCTGGTTCGACGTCAACGGCCGTGAACTGGCCACATTGCTCTCCCCGGCACTAAAAAGCGATGTCAACAAGACCATCTCGCGCCTCAACGAGCTGAAGTTCGCAGTCCGCGGCGGTGGGTCGCTCAGCGAGGGCGGCATACAGCTGAGGACCGACGGTACAGCAGGCAAAATCGATATCGACGCGATATACAAGCATAAAGACAAATACACGACCGTCAACTCCTCTGTCGACATAAAAGGCTTCAATGCCGGCCTGTTTACCGGCGACACCCGGCTCGGCACAGTCGACGCATCTGCGGAATTGAAGACCTCGTTCGCCGGGAAACTGCAGAGCTGCGCCGGAATTGTAGAAGTAGGGCTTTTCGAGTACAAGGGCTACCCCTACACCGGCATAACAGCCGGCATCGACATGCAAAGCCCCAGATCGAGCGAGGTCAATGTCAGCATCAACGACCCGGCAGCCAAACTCAAGGCATACGCGATGTACAACGGCGACAAGGAAGCGAAACTGTTCAAGGCCACGGCGACAGTCAGCGACCTCGACATCAACAGGCTCGGCTTCACACAGAAACACGAGGGCGAGCTGTTGTCGGCCAAGCTCAACATCAACTTCAACAATACCGACCTGCGCAAGCTCGACGGCAGCGTCGACATCAGCGACCTGCGCTGGGTCGACAGCAATGGCAAAGGACTGAAGTTCGACCGCCTGCATGTTCATGCCGAGCCCGACGAGAAGCACGCCGTGCTGCAGATAGAGACACCCGTGATCAAGGGCTCGCTGCAGGGCCATTACGATTTCGTATCGCTCGTACCGACCGTCAAGACGATGGTCTATCAGGTTATGCCGGCATTAAAGCCCGAGGAAAAAGCCGGTAAGGCCAAGAAAAAAGCCGGTCCGGAAGGCTATAACGACTTTACCTTCGACTTTACCATCAGCCCGACCAAAGAGCTCAGCGAGTTCTTCAAACTGCCTCTCCAGAACATCGACAATGCCACACTCCACGGCAAAGTAGACACCCGTTCAGGCTATGCGTACGTCGACCTCAACGCCCCGTATCTCTACAACGGGAAGGTAATAGAAAACACCTGTGTATTCGGACAGCTCGACACCACCGGCGACAACAGCATGGTCTACGCCACCACGACAATGCCGACCAAGAAAGGCGACATGACAATAATGTCGACCATCCGCTTCTCCGACAACAAGATCGACACACATGTCGACTGGGATATCGCCCGTCGCATACCGCTCAACGGCACGATAGACTTCAGCGCCACCCTTTTGTCGGCACATACACCCACAGGCTCGGCATTCCCGGCAGAGGCCACACTCGATATGAAGCCCGGCACCATCAATTTCGGCGACGAGACATGGAGCATCGGAGCATCGAAATTCACACTGACTCCCGATCTCTTCAATATCGATGACTTTACCCTCAACACAGCCACGCAAAGCATAGCCATAGACGGCAACATAAGCAAGGATATCGAAGACAAACTGTCGGTAAACCTGTCGAACGTGCAGCTGCTGCCCATCTTCGAGACCCTCGAAATCGACAAGGCCATGATAGGAGGACGAGCCACCGGCCATATAACCGCGTCAGAGCTCCTGAGCGGCAATCCGCATCTCTACTGCCCCCGGCTTCATGTCGATTCGATAGGATACAACAGATGCCCGATCGACAACGCCGAGATCAAGGCCAACTGGGACAACGAACAGAAAGGCGTGTATCTCGATGCCGCCATTACCGGCTTCGAGGGCCGACACTCAAAAATCGACGGCTTCATCTACCCCATGGGCGAAGCCCTCGACATCAATTTCGATGCCGACAGTATACCTGTCGCCTTCCTCAAACCGTTTATGGAGGCATTCGCCAGCGATATCTCCGGCCGTGCGTCGGGCAAGTGCCGCCTCTTCGGCACATTCAAGGAAATCGACCTCGAAGGCGATATCTATGCCGACAATGTGGGCCTCAAGATCGATTTTACCAACACAACCTACCACGCCAGCGACAGTGTGCACATCCGCCCCGGCAGAATCCTGCTTGACAATATCGTCATCCGCGACCCCGAGGGACATACAGCGAACCTCACGGGCGTTGTCGGCCACACATTCTTCAAGGCTCCCAATTTCAAATTCGACATTACCCAGGCGCTCAATTTCCTGAGCTACAATGTTACCTCCCGACAGAATCCCGACTGGTACGGCACCATCTACGGCAACGGAGGCGCGACAATCACAGGCTGGCCCGGCGTCGTCAACATAGGCGTGAACATGACAACCGCTCCCGGCTCCAGCTTCACATTCGTGCTGTCGGACCGCCTCGATGCCGAAAACTATTCCTTCCTTACCTTCCGCGACGTTACCCCAGATTCGCTTAAGGCTCCCGACAGAGCTATCGACGACACACCGCTGATAGTGAGGACACTCAAGAACTCCGGCTCGGACATCAACACCGACGAGCCCTCGCAGTACAACATGGACATCGCCGTGAGCGTGACACCCGACGCCCGTCTGACCCTCGTAATGGACCCGGCCGGCGGCGACGAGATCAAGACCCTCGGCTCAGGCAATCTTCACATGGCCTACCACTCGGCCAACAACGACCTCAACATGTGGGGCAAATACACGGTGCTGTCGGGCAGCTACCGCTTCACACTACAGGACATCATCATCAAGGACTTCACGATAAAGGAAGGCAGCGAGATACAGTTTGACGGCGATCCGTACGGCGTAAAGACCAAGCTGTCGGCATACTATGCCACCAACGCCAACCTCAGCGACCTCGACGAATCATTCCTGCAGGACAAAGAAGTGGCACGCACGAATGTACCCGTACATGCCTTGATGCAGGTAAGCGGCGACATACGCCAGCCGGTCATCGACTTCGACCTCGAATTCCCGACCCTTACCCAAGACACCTACCGCAAGGTAAAGAGTATCGTCAGCACAGAAGACATGATGAACCGCCAGATAATCTACCTCCTCGCGCTGAACCGTTTCTATACTCCCGACTATATGGCCTCGACCACCAAGGGCAACGAGCTCTTCTCTGTAGCGTCCTCCACAATATCGAGCCAGCTCGGCAGTATGCTTGGCAAACTTAGCGAGAACTGGAGTATATCGCCTAACCTCCGCAGCGACCGCGGCGACTTCTCGGACGTGGAAGTGGATCTGGCACTGTCGAGCCGCCTGCTCAACAACAGGCTGATATTCAACGGCAACTTCGGCTACCGCGACAAGGCGCTGAACACCAACCAGTTTGTCGGAGACTTCGACATAGAATATCTATTAAACAAAAGAGGCTCGTGGCGACTGAAAGCATACAACCGCTACAACGACCGCAACTTCTATGTGCGCACAGCACAGACGACACAGGGCGTGGGCATCATGTTCCGTCGAGACTTCGACCGCATGTTCAACTTCCTTCGCCCCAATAAAAAACACAAGAAAGACACTACCGAAACAGACAGCATATGGAATCCATCCGTCAAATCTATAAAATAGGCCAGGGACCGAGCAGCTCACACACCATGGGCCCCCGTAAGGCCGCTTTGCTCTTCGCCGAACGCACAATCGGCCGTGCATCGCACTACCGTGTCACACTCTACGGCGCCCTTGCGGCCACCGGTCGCGGCCACCTTACCGACCAGGCCATAATAAACGCCCTCACACCGAGCGCTCCGGCCGAAATAGTATGGCAACCCGACATAGTACTGCCCTTCCACACCAACGGCATGAAGTTCGAAGCCCTCGACCGCAACAACAACACGATAGACAACTGGACTGTATACTCTGTGGGCGGCGGCGACATCGTAGAAGAGGGACAGCCCCGCACGGCCGGCGAATCGATCTATCCTCTGACCAAGATAAAAGACATACAGGCCGAGTGCGAGAAGAACGGCACAAGCTACTGGGAGTATGTCGACAAATACGAGGGCTCGGGCATATGGGAATATCTCGGCAAGGTATGGAATGTGATGAAAGCGGCCGTAGAACGCGGCATAGAGGCCGAGGGGGTACTACCCGGCGGTCTTGGCGTCCGACGCAAGGCCGTAAGCTATTACGTCCACGCCGAGGGCTACAGCCAGTCGCTCAAGAGCCGCGGCCTTGTCTATGCTTATGCGCTTGCCGTCAGCGAAGAGAACGCCTCGGGCGGCGAGATAGTGACCGCGCCCACCTGCGGCTCGTGCGGCATCGTGCCGGCAGTACTCTACCATCTGCATAAATCCAAAAACTTCTCGGAGCAGCGCATACTCAGGGCACTTGCCACCGCCGGCCTGTTCGGCAATGTCGTTAAGCACAACGCCTCGGTTTCGGGAGCGGAAGTAGGCTGCCAGGGCGAGGTAGGCGTGGCATGCGCAATGGCAGCAGCCGCGGCCTCACAGCTTTTCGGCGGCACCGTCGCCCAGATCGAATACTCCGCCGAGATGGGTCTCGAGCATCATCTCGGCCTCACATGCGACCCTGTATGCGGTCTCGTACAGATACCATGCATAGAGCGCAACGCCTATGCAGCGGCCCGAGCCCTCGACGCAAACCTTTACGCCGCATTCAGCGACGGCCGTCACTCTGTAGATTTCGACCGTATAGTGGAGGTCATGAAGCAGACGGGCCACGATATACCGTCGCTCTACAAAGAAACCGCCATGGGAGGTCTGGCGGCGATACGATAAAGAGTCATGAATTTATGCCCTAACGCTTGCAGATCCAGGCGTTGGGGTGTTTCTCGAACATACCGGCATCTGTCGCGGCATGATAGAGCGAGGCAAAGCTCTCGCCGGTCATCGTGTATACGCGGAAACGACCGTCTTTCTCGAGGATGTTGAAATCGCCCTGATTGTATTTGATGAACAGTTCGGCATCGGCCCGGCTTGCCAGAGAGGCTACAACAAGGCAATAGGCATCGTCGTTGGCCTTTGGCAGCTGAACCACTGCAATGGGGTCGGACTCAACAGGGCTCGAAGCATCGGCCGGAGTGTTGAATATAAGCACGAGCGAAGGCTCGGCACGGCGTGTGTCGGCATTTATAGGCCGCACAGGCAGCGACGACTGTTTTTCGATCCCGAGAGAGGCATACTTATGATCCTCGGGCTGACGTGCCGGGAGCTGAGAGAAAACAAATGCAAGAACGGCGAACACAGCGATAGCGGCCGCGCTCGAAGCCGTACGGCTGAGCGAGCGCAGGAATGCCTCCCTGTGCATCTGAGCAGCGATATCGGCAGGATCGGGCTTCTCTTCGGCATCGAGAGCAGACACAGGCAATGCCTGAAGCCAAGAGGCATCGTTCTTTGCCTCGAACTCTATTCCGTCCGAATTCTTAACCAGTCTGCCGCAGCGACCGATCTCGGAATGCCCCTCTATCTCAATCTCACGGCGTATGTGCTCCACATCGTCGGTCAGAATATTCGACGCGGCCGTGGTATCGCACTCGAGGGCGCGAACCAATGATGCACACAGCTCGTCGTCGGAGAGCTGAGAATTATATGTCTCGAACGAAACGATGTCCGCCGGAGCCACAAGCTGTCCGTCGGCATCAAAAGCAGCCGGCATATGACGCGACACGAATGTACCGAGCCCGGGCACAGCGACGAAGCCGTGCTCTGCTATAAGATGCTCGATATGTAGCTTGGTGTTGTTCAATGCCTTATAGTTATACTGCGTTTTTTGCTATTTTCGGTCTTACAAAGTTAAACTTTTTCTGTCAATCATGCAAATAAAAAATCATAGCGAAGCCACCATATAGCCGACATAAGCTATGTAACAGGAAGTGAGCACAGCCCCTTCGGCACGCGTGATTGTGCGCTCCTTGAAGAACCATCCAAAGAACCAGAACAGCAGACAAGCGCCGGTAAGAGTAAGGAGGTCGATATTGCCAATGTTGCCGAACGAGAGCGGACTGATGACCGACGACACACCCAACACCATAAAGATATTGAATATGTTACTGCCAATCACATTACCTATAGCCATGCCGGGCTTACCCTTCAAAGCGGCAGCTATCGAGGTGGCGAGCTCGGGGAAAGAAGTGCCGGCCGCCACAATAGTGAGACCAATCACTGCATCGCTGACACCGAGCGCCGAAGCAATGCCGGAAGCTCCGTCGACGAATCTGTCGCCGCCATATACAAGGCCGGCCAGACCACCGACAACCCACAGCAACGATTTCCACATGGGCATAGTCTTTATCGACTCCGGGTTCTGGTCTGCCGCCTCATGATGCTCCGGTCCTTTTGTAGCCTGCGCGAAAGTGTAACGCATGAAGATAGCAAAGAAGAGGAGCAATAGAATACCATCGACACGCGACACTACAGGATATGCCGCGCCGTCGAGAAGCGGCGAGTTGCCTATAGCGAGAAGCGCAACCGCCGACAGAATGACCAAAGGAATCTCGTTGATCATTATGCTCCGCTCTATTTTCATAGGCATTACCATCGCAGTTATACCGATGATAACCAATACGTTGAAGATATTGCTGCCGACGACATTGCCTATAGCCAGCTCCGAGCTGCCGCTGAGAGCTGAAATCACGCTGATCACAAGCTCAGGGGCGGATGTGCCGAAGGCCACCACGGTAAGACCGATGACAAGGTCGCTCACTCCCCAACGCTTCGCCATGGCCGAAGCGCCGTCGGTAAGGGCATTGGCTCCTACAAGAATGAGAACCAGCCCGAAAAGCAGAAAGAATATATCAAGCCACATAATGTAAGATGCTGATCGTATCAGCAAAGTTTAACTTTACGAGGACAAAAGTACGAATAAGTAGAGAGCAAAGCAAATTTATACATAATGTATCTATCCTAAAAAATTTTAGTACTTTTGCAACAGTAACGAAACAGAAGGATATGCCATGACTAAATACCTACTTCCGCTATTAATAGCGATAAGCTGTCTGTTCCAGGCCCAGGCCAATGATCTCACGCTCAAGTTCGACCGTCCGGCCCAATTTTTCGAAGAAACATTCGTGATAGGCAACGGCAGCCAGGGCGGAATAATATACGGCAATCCCGACCGTGAGCGTATATCGCTCAACGATATCACACTATGGAGCGGCGAGCCTTATACAGCAGCATACAATCCGGGGGCACACAAGCACCTCCCGGCTATCAGAGAAGCGATCGCCAAGGGCGACTATGCAACAGCAGACGCCCTGCAGCGCAAAATGCAGGGTAGCAACAGCCAGTATTACCAACCGTTAGGCAATCTGTTTATCGATTTCAAAGACAAGAGCCCGGTGTCGGACTACCGCCGAGAGCTTGACCTCAAGACAGGCACAGCCAAGGTAGCCTACCGCAAAGGCAATACCCGAATAATGACGGAATATCTTGCCTCCGCACCCGACAGTATCATAGCCATAAAGATAATGTCGTCGGCACCGATAGACCTGTCTCTATCGTTTGACTCGCCTCTGAAGCATGAAAGCGCATATGCTCCAAGGCTTATTAAAGCTGACGGCTACGCTCCCTACGGTTTCGAACTCGTCAATGACAATGGCCATATGAGCGAGGAGTTCCGCAGCGACCCCGACCGAGGCATACATTTCAGCGTAAGGGCGGAGGTAACAAGCAAGCCGGGCAAGGTTACGGCCGATAAGGGCCGGCTCCTTGTCTGCGGAACGAAAGAGCTCACTATCTATCTGGCAATAGCGACGAATTTCGTATCGTCGGAGATAAACCCGACGGAATCGGGACGCGACTACAAACAGATAGCCGCGACAAGAGCCCGACAGGCCGCACTGAAGAATTACACCAATATATCACGAGACCACCGCAATGACTACTCTGCCCTGTTCTCGCGAGTGCATATAGATCTTGGCAAGTCGGCCGATTCACTCGCTGTCATGCCTACAGACAGAAGGCTTAAATCGTACACCGACAACAAGAACTTCGACCCGGATCTCGAAGAGCTTTACTTCCAGTACGGCCGCTACCTGCTTATAGGGTGCTCGCGCACAAACGGCGTACCGGCAAACCTGCAAGGACTCTGGAACGAGTACACCCGTGCACCATGGCGGTCGAACTACACGACCAACATCAATCTCGAAGAAAACTACTGGCCGGCCGAAGTTACCAACCTGAGCGAGATGCACATGCCGCTGCTGACGTTCCTGAAACGATTAGAGGCCGGCGGCCGCACAACAGCACGAGAATACTACGGCATAGAGCGAGGCTGGTGCTCGGCGCACAACAGCGACATATGGGCCATGTCGTGTCCTGTAGGCTTCGGCTATGACAGTCCGTCGTGGGCAAACTGGAATATGTCGGGCGCATGGCTGGTATCGCACATATGGGAGCATTACCAGTTCACAAAAGACAAAGAGTTCCTGCGCGAGTATTACCCGACACTCAAGGGCGCGGCAGAGTTCTGCCTTTCGTGGCTTATCGAAGATGAAAACGGCCATCTCATCAGCTCGCCGTCCACATCGCCCGAAAACCTCTTCATCAGCCCCGACGGGCATGCGGCCGCGACAAGTGCCGGCGGCTTCGCCGATCTCGCCATCATACGCGAATGCCTTACCGACGCCCGTCTTGCCGCTGTCGCCCTCGGCGAAGACAAGGCATTCGTAGAAGGAGTCGACCAGGCCTTGACACGCCTGGCACCATACAAGACAGGCTCCAAGGGACAGCTGCAGGAATGGCAGAGCGACTTCGCAGAGGAGGATCCACAACACCGCCACCAGAGCCATCTCTACGGTCTCTATCCCGGCCACCATATAAGGCCTGATATCACGCCAGAGCACGCACAGGCAGCATCGCGCACACTCGAAATCAAGGGCGACAACACCACCGGGTGGAGCACGGGCTGGCGCGTGAACCTTCTGGCGCGACTCCTGCAGGCCGACAAGGCATATTCGATGTACCGCCGTCTGCTCAAATACGTAAGTCCCGACAAATACAAGGGCCCTGACTACCGAAACGGCGGCGGCACATATCCCAACCTTCTCGACGCCCATTCGCCCTTCCAGATCGACGGCAATTTCGGAGGCACGGCAGGCGTAGCCGAAATGCTGATACAATCGACACCCGAAACCATAACACTGCTCCCGGCACTTCCGAAGGCATGGGCCAACGGAAGCTTCAAAGGACTGCGAGCCCGAGGGGCCTTTACTGTCGACGCCGAATGGACAAACGGCAAAGTGACACGGCTTACCGTCAGGAGCGACAAAGGCGGCTCCACTACAGTGACAGCCAACGGCAAGAAGCTGCCTCTGAAACTCAAAGCCGGACAGGCAAAGACACTGGAGATATAAAAAACGCCACAGCCAAAAGGCGGTGGCGAAAAACAAATATATACTTACCTAAAACAAGTTACCACATAGGAGTAAAGGGCGCGGATTTCTCGAGCAGATCATTTACACAACCGGTAGCCGAGCCGTGTTTGGCCATGTCGAGTTTCAGCACAGGAGCTCCGGGCGTGAGAACGAGTCGGCCAAGATCGATCCAGAGCGCGCCGGTGGATGTGGCCTGACGGAAGTAATACTTACCGCCTGTACTGTCGGCTATCGAGGTCCACTGTGTCGACGACACATTAGGCTCGCCCACTATCTCATATCCGAAAGGCACACTTACGGTACCCATAATGCTCATCAGCGAGCCCAGAGCCTGAGGATAGGCGAAGTCGGTAGGCACATGCTTGATAAAGAAGGAAGCGCGGACAAATCGATCGGCACTTCTGACCGTACCGGGCAGCATATTCACACCGCCAACCTGATTCCAGTACTGCTCTATAACTTCCATCTTGGGATGTGTAGGGTCATTTGTGAGCACCTGAAGCTCGCGTCCTTTATATGTATTAAGCTTTCCGTCGGTGTACTCCATGATCATTGTCATGCCTGTGGCATCGGTAAGGGCCCAGTGGAGAGTCGATACAGTGCCGCCGTCGAAAGTCTTTCCAAAGATAGCGAAATCGTTAGTATCAAGCCAGGTCTCTACCTCATCGACGGTAGCGAAATTATCGAGGAAATAACTTACTATCACGGCCAGACTCATGACAGGCGTATCGCCTCCGACAGCTTCCCTGTAGATGGTTCCCTTGCAGAAAAGACCGTTCATTACCAGGCCTTCGTCGTTCATGCCCTCGGTCACGCCGCCATCGTAGCCGACAGCTATTACCGAGGCATATTTCGAAGTCCATTTAAGGTAAGGCTTATCGGGCATCGACGTACGCTCGAGTCCACGGGGGTATACATATATATTGGTCGGGATAGGAGTGCGCCAGTCGAGTGTGCGTCCAACCAGGACAAAACCTTTATCGCCAAGATAAACGACACGCGAGCAGGCATCGGCCTTGTATCCGGCAAAAACAAGGATGAATGCGACGAAGAGGAGCTTAAGAAACTTCATAATATCTGTAAGTTTAAGACGTAATTACTCTTAAAACTAACAGAAGGGTCAAAATGTTCAGTATTGCAGATAAATAAAAGGCACGAGCTCGCTCTGCCGTGTCTGCACGACGATAAAAAGTATCAGCGCCAGCAGAATAGCCTGCCATACGACCGGCATCGCCACATATGCCTGAGTGGCACCTGTAGTCCACGCACGAGGTGTGAGATGCGCTATGTAACCGGCAGCGGCAACGAGCACTATCATCATGTAGCTCTCGACAAACTGAGGCGCGACGGCGAGGTGGAAGTTATTGAAGATCTGGCTGCCGATCTGCGATACGGTCTCGAGCGAGGAGGCTCTGAAGAAAGTGAAGCCGAAAACCACGAGGAGGAAGGTAAAGGCAATGTTGGCGAGGCGTATCTCGGGCCGTCCTTTCATGCTTTCGGGGAGGCGCCATACCTGCTTTATGGCCTTATGGAGCACAAGCAGGAGTCCGTGATAGGCACCCCATATGACATACATCCACGACGCACCATGCCACAAACCGCCTATAAGCATGGTAATGAACTGGTTGAAATAGGCTCTGGCGCGGCCTTTGCGGTTGCCGCCGAGCGGAATATAGACGTAATCGCGCAGCCAAGTGGAGAGCGAGATGTGCCAGCGGCGCCAAAAATCAGTAGGGCTCTGCGATTTGAACGGGGCGGCGAAATTCTCCTTAAATCTGTAACCGAGCAGAAGGGCGAGGCCGATGGCCATATCGGAGTAGCCCGAGAAGTCGCAATAGAGCTGGATAGTGAAGCCGATGCAGCCCATCAGGTTCTCGAATCCGCTGTAGAGCAAGGGATTGTCGAAGATACGATCGACGAAGTTGCCGCTGATGTAATCGGCTATCACAACTTTCTTAAGCAGTCCGGTCATTATCAGGAAGAGGCCTTCGGATATCATCTGTGGGGTGGCTTTGGCATCCTCGGCGATCTGGGGCAGCATGTCCTTGGCACGGACAACAGGGCCGGCGAGCAAGGGGGGAAAGAATGTGAGGTAGAAGCTGTAGTCGAGCAGGCTGCGGCAGGGGCGCAGGTCGCCGCGATAGATGTCGACCATATAGCTTATCGAACGGAATGTAAAGAATGATATGCCGGCCGGCAGTATGACGTCGAGAGGATCGAAGGAGCTTCCGGCTATGCTTGTAATGGCATCGAGAAGGAGATTGACATACTTGAAGTAGACGAGCATGCCGACATTGATCACTATATTGAGAGTCACAAGCCCCAGACGCAGAACATTATCCCTCGCACGGCCGAGCAAGAGCCCGAGCACATAATCGCTCAGGCACACTCCGCAAAGGATAAACACACACCACTCGCTCGATTTATAGTAGAAGTAGAGCGAGAAGGCTATGACGAGGAACATCTTCAGACGGCGGTGGTCCTGTACGGCCTGATATATGATGATAAACAGCACAAACAGAACGAGGAACAGACCCGAGTTGAACAACATCGGGCTGGCCGGATCGTATCTGAGCAAGTCTGTAAGTCTTTCGAATAGATGTTCCATCGCACTCCTTATCGGGAAATTCGGGAATACAAAATTAGTCATTTTCGGCACTCAAGTTCAATATTTCATTTATTTTTTTGTAATTTTGCAGTTCGTAAGAAGGTAAAAATGATTTCAATCAATAACTTAACGATAGAATTCAGTTCACAGGTATTGTTTGACAACATCAACTATGTCATCAATCCCAAGGACAAGATAGCGCTTGTAGGCAAAAACGGCGCCGGCAAATCGACAATGCTCAAGATAATTGCCGGCCTGCAGGCCCCGACGGGTGGCAGCGTAGCCGTACCGGCCGACGTCAGCATAGGCTATCTGCCTCAGCAAATGGTGCTTGAAGACACCCTTACGGTAGTAGAGGAGGTACGCAAGGTGTTCGCCCATATCGACGACATGCAGCGACAGCTCGACCGCATGAATCAGGAACTTGCCGACCGCAGCGATTACGAATCGATGGAATACGGCGAGCTGATAGAACGAGTGAGCAATCTCACGGAAGAACTTGCCCTTGCCTCAAGCGACAACTGCGAGGCCGAAATGGAGAAGACACTTCTCGGCCTGGGCTTCCTGCGCAGCGATTTCGACCGACCGACGTCGGAGTTCAGCGGCGGCTGGCGAATGCGTATCGAGCTTGCCAAGCTACTCCTGCGCCGTCCCGACGTACTCCTTCTCGACGAACCTACCAACCACCTCGACATAGAGTCGATACAGTGGCTTGAGAGTTTCCTTATCACGAAAGCGAAGGCAGTGGTGCTCGTCAGCCACGACCGTGCGTTTATCGACAATGTGACCAACCGCACGATAGAGATAACGATGGGCAAGATCTACGACTATGCCGTGAACTACTCCAAGTTTGTCAGCCTCCGCGCCGAACGACTGGAGCAACAGATGCGAGCCTATCGCAACCAGCAGAAACAGATAGAGGACACGGAAGCATTTATAGAACGCTTCCGCTACAAGGCAACCAAATCGGTACAGGTACAGAGCCGCATCAAGCAGCTCGCCAAGATAGAGCGCATCGAGGTGGACGAGGTGGATACCTCGCATCTGAGCCTGCGCTTTCCGCCGGCACCGCGCTCGGGCGATTTCCCCATCATAGCGGAAGACGTGGGCAAGGCCTACGGCGATCATCAGGTCTTCGACCATGCTACGTTCACACTGCGCCGAGGCGAGAAAGTGGCCTTTGTAGGAAAGAACGGCGAGGGTAAATCGACCCTTGTGAAGTGTATAATGGGCGAGATACCATTTACCGGCAGCCTGCGGCTTGGGCATAATGTCAAGGTAGGCTACTTCGCCCAGAACCAGGCACAGCTGCTCGACGGCGAGATAACGGTGTTCGACACCATCGACCGTGTGGCTGTAGGGGATATCCGCCTCAAGATACGCGACATACTGGGCGCCTTCATGTTTGGCGGCGAGGCCTCCGACAAGAAGGTCAAGGTGCTGTCGGGTGGCGAGAAGACACGTCTGGCTATGATCAAGCTCCTTCTGGAGCCGGTCAACCTCCTCATACTCGACGAGCCTACCAACCACCTCGACATGAAGACGAAGGACATACTCAAACAGGCGATCAAGGATTTCGACGGCACGGTAATAGTAGTCAGCCACGACCGCGAATTTCTGGACGGGCTTGTAGAGAAAGTGTATGAGTTCGGAGGCGGCAAGGTGCGCGAGTGCCTCGGCGGCATCTATGAGTTCCTCGAGAAGAAAAAGCTGGCGTCGCTCCGCGAACTCGAGGCAAAGGCACCGGTAGCCAAAGAGCCTTCAGCCGACAAGAACGAGCCTTCCGGCAAAGAAACTGCGGCACAGAGCCCGAAACAGACCGCCAAACTCACATATGCCGAGCAGCGCGAACGTGACAAGAATCTACGCCGCCTGGGCAAGAAGGTAGAAGAGGCGGAGCAGGAAGTAGGCCGCTACGAGCAGGCGCTTGCCGATATAGAATCGAGAATAGCCGCCGGCGAGGTAACGCCAGAGATATTCGAGGAGCACGCCAAGGCCGGCAAGGACCTCGAGAATGCCATGAGCCTGTGGGAACTCGCCCAGATGGAACTTGACGAACTCAAGGAACGATATGCGGCCGGTTGAGATGCCGCGGACTATATATAGAGCAAAATACAACAATCAACATATCAAACAAAAATGAAGAAAGCAAATATGATTCTTGCTTTGTCAGCTTTGGCTATGGCCGGTGCATCGTGCAGTCAGAAATCAGCTGCACCCAAAGGCATCGACGCAGCCAACCTCGACACAACAGTCAGCGCCAAGGCTGACTTCTACGATTATGCCTGCGGCGGCTGGATGAAGGCCAATCCCCTCAAGCCCGAGTACTCACGCTTCGGCACATTCGACCAGTTGGCAGAGAACACCCGCGAACAGGTACGCGGCCTGGTAGACAGCCTCGCCTCAGCCAGCGCCGAGCCCGGCACCAACGCACAGAAGGTGGCCGACCTCTATCGTATGGGCATGGACAGCGTACGCCTTAACAACGAGGGCGCCGCACCTCTTGCCGCCGACCTCGAAGTGATAGCCAACACACCTCGCGAAAAGGTGGTAGAGCTCATGGCTACTATGCCCGGCGTGGGCGTGTTCTTCGGCACCGGCGTGTCGGCCGATCTCGCCAACTCGGATATGAACACCATGTATCTCGAGCAGGGCGGACTTGGCCTCGGCGACCGTGACTACTACACCGACAAGACAGAAAACGCAGAGAAGATACGCGCGGCTTACAGCACATATCTGATGACACTCGCAAAGCTCATCGGCTATGACGAAGCTGCGGCAAAACGCTTTACCGACAATACCATCGCCATCGAGACTCAGCTTGCCAACAGCCAGATGACACGTACGGAGCAGCGCAATATCGCCGCCCAGTACAACCCCATGTCGGTTGCAGCTCTTGTGGAGCAGTACCCCAATGTAGACCTCAAGCACTACTTCGAGCTCCAGAATCTCGATGTAGACACAGTGATAGTGAGCCAGCCTAACTATTACGCAACTGTCGCCAAAGTGCTCAAGACAGCCGACGAGCAGGCTCTTCGCGACTATCTGACAGCATCGTATGTATCGTCGGCCGCACCCTACCTCAGCGACGACTTCATCAACGCCAACTTCGCACTCGACCAGGCAATCTCGGGCGTCGAGGAGCAGCGTCCGCGCTGGAAACGCGCACTCGCCGTGCCTAACGGCATTCTCGGCGAAGCCCTCGGCGAGCTCTATGTAGAGAAATACTTCCCTGCATCGTCCAAAGAGAAGATGCTCAATCTCGTAGGCAACCTCCAGACAGCCCTTGGCGAACACATAGCCAATCTGACATGGATGAGCGACACCACCAAAGCCAAGGCTCAGGAGAAGCTCAACGCATTCACAGTGAAGATCGGCTATCCCGACAAGTGGCGCGACTACAGCTCGCTGACCGTAGACCCGTCGCTGCCCTACTGGAAGAATATCCAGAAGGCTATCCAGTTCAATGTAGACTATAACAACAATGACTACGGCAAACCCGTAGACCGCGACCGCTGGCACATGTCGCCCCAGACAGTCAACGCCTACTACAACCCGACCACCAACGAGATCTGCTTCCCTGCCGGCATCCTTCAGCCGCCGTTCTTCGACCCGAGTGTCGACGACGCAGTCAACTATGGCGCTATCGGTGTTGTAATCGGCCACGAGATGACTCACGGCTTCGATGACCAGGGCCGTCAGTTCGACAAGGACGGCAACTTCGCCAACTGGTGGACCGAAGACGACGCCAAGGCCTTCAACGAGCTTGCCGACAAGCTTGTGGCCCAGTTCGACAGCATCTATGTAGCTCCCGGCACCCACGCCAACGGCCGTCTTACCCTTGGCGAGAACATCGCCGACCAAGGCGGTCTCCGCGTAGCCCGTACAGCATATCTCAACTCACTCAACGGAGCAGAGGCACCTGTCATCGAAGGCTTCACTCCCGATCAGCGCTTCTACCTCGCCTATGCCAATGTATGGGCAGGCAACATCCGTCCCGAGGAGATACTGCAGCGCACACAGACCGACCCCCACTCGCTCGGCCGCTGGCGCGTGAACGGCACACTCCGCAACATCGAGCCTTTCTTCGAGGCATTCGAGATAAGTGAAGGCGATCAGATGTACCTCCCCGAAGAGGAGCGCGTCATCATCTGGTAAGACCTGTTGCACTAAAACTCTTCGGAGCCGGTACCGCGTGATACCGGCTCCGTTTTGTTGTATGACTCCAATTTTTTAACTAAATTCGCAGCATGAACACGAAGGCTGTATTTTTTGATATTGACGGAACGCTGGTGCCGTTCGGCGACAAAGATATTCTCGGCGAGGTAAAGGCAGCGATAGCCGCCATGCGCCGCAAAGGAATCAAGGTATTCATCGCCACCGGGCGCCATACAGTGTGGATCGACAACATAGGCGACACCGAGGTCGACGGCTATGTGTCGGTAAACGGCGGCATGTGCACACTGTCCGACAAGAAGACAGTTATCTACGAACGCTGTGTCGACCCGGCCGATATCGAGCGTCTCGCCGACGTATACCGCAGTCTGCCTCTGGAGTTCTGCCTTGTACCTGACAATGGCGACATATTCATCTCCGGCATCAACGACTACGCAAAACGGATATGGGCGATGCTGAATCCGCCTGCTGTTCCGGTCCGCGACCTCTCAGTGGCAAAAGGGATGAAAATAGTACAGCTCATGGGCTTCGGCGACAAAAAAGACTGGGATTCGCCCCGGCTTTACGAAGAAGTGCTCCGCGACTGCGAAGCGACGAGCTGGAATCCGTACTTCTGCGACATAGTGCCTCGCGGCAGCAGCAAGAGCATAGGCATAGACGAAATGCTACGCCATTTCAACATCGGCAAGAGCGAGACGATAGCTTTCGGCGACGGCGACAACGACATTACTATGCTCGAACACTGCGGCATAGGCGTGGCTATGGGCAATGCGACCGACAAGGTCAAGGTCGCGGCCGACTATATAACGGATGATGTAAGAAAGGGCGGCGTGGTCAATGCTCTACGCCATTTCGGACTTATCGAATAAAAATTTTTTTGCGAGTGTGTAATTTTCCGATACTTCATAACGTCTAATTAACGAATCTATAATCTTAAGCATATGAAAAAAGTACTGATCGCCGTTATTGTGCTGGCAGCAGCCTTCGTTACGGTGGCAATGGTCACAGCGCTGAACACCAGCTCCAAACTCTTCAAATCCGAGACACCGAGTAAAAATATCGTAAGCCGGGAACTTGCGTTAGGCGACTTCGACGAGATAGATGCTTCACGCGTCGACATCGAATATACCATAGGCACTCCCGGCAAGGCTATACTTAGCGCTCCCGACAATGTGATAGATGCAATAAACGTGGATATCCGTAACGGCGAGCTGAAAGTGAGCGTCGATGACAGGACAAACTACAACGGCAAACTGAATGCCACCCTCAAGGTGTCGTCGAGCAGCATCAAGGATATCGAAGCCGCGCTCTCGGCTCATGTCGATGTAAAGAGCCCTGTCATTACTGTAGAAAAGCTCGATCTGAATGCGTCGACATCGGCAGAGATTACCATCGACAGCGTTGTGTGCGAGGAAGCCGACTTCGTAACAAAGACATCGAGCGAAATCACAGTAGCCTCTCTCACATGCAGCGACAAGGCTTTTCTGAAAGCAAGCACATCGGCCAATCTCTCTGTCGGCAAACTTTGCGCCAACAAAACCGAGGCAGAATCGTCGACCTCGGCAAGCATCAGAGTAAACAGCGGCAAGACAACGAAAATCGATCTTGACGCCTCTACCTCAAGCGATATCGAGATATTCGCCGACTACGATTTCGGCAAAGCCGACGCATCGACATCGGGTAACATCAATCTAAGCTACGACAAGCTTACCGAACGCGCCACCTCAACACGCGGCAGAATAAGATTCAAATAAGGAGGATTCCGAACAAGCGCCGAGCCGGAACTGCTTGTAAATCCTTTGTATTGCGACAGCAGATCGGACATGGAGGTGTGCGACACAGTCACAGTAAAATAAAAATTGGCCATTAGAGACTACATTAAAGGATATTTGGCCAATAGGTAATGACAGGATGAAATAAATTTTGTAAATTTGCACTCATGTTACTTACCGAATCTCTGGCCACATTCGGCCGCTACTGCATGTTTATGACGCGCGCGTTCGCCATCCCCGACCGCTGGTCGGTGTTCGGCCGCCGCACCATCGCCGAGGTGTCGAAACTCGGCATAGGCTCTATCCCCCTCGTTCTGATCATTTCAGTATTCATCGGCGCTGTATGTACCATACAGATGAAGCTCAACACTTCGTCGCCGCTCATGCCGGCCTACTCGGTCGGCCTTGCTACCCGTGAGATCATCCTGCTCGAGTTCTCCAACTCCATCCTCTGCCTCATACTTGCCGGCAAGGTAGGTTCGAACATAGCATCGGAGATAGGCACCATGCGCGTGACCGAGCAGATCGATGCCCTCGAGATAATGGGCATCAACTCGGTCAACTATCTGGTAATGCCCAAGGTCCTGGCATTTGTATGCTTCATGCCGGTGCTCGTTGTGTTCTGTATGTTCACAGCCATTCTGGGCGGCTACGGTGTGGCAATATTTACCGACATAATATCAGTGTCGAAATATGAGTACGGCATTCAGGCGATGTTTACCGAATGGTATGTCTGGTACGCCATCATCAAATCGCTCTTCTTCGCATTTATCATTGTCACAATCTCATCGTTCTACGGCTACTATGTCAAGGGCGGCGCCCTCGAGGTTGGCAAGGCCAGTACCGACAGTGTGGTATCGAGCAGTGTGTTTATCCTCCTCTTCGACGTAATCCTCACTAAACTCCTGCTGCAATGATTGAAGTCCGCAATCTTACCAAATCGTTCGACGACAAGACCGTTCTCCACGGTGTCGACGCAACATTCTATACCGGCAAGACCAATCTCATCATAGGCCAGAGCGGCTCGGGCAAGACCGTGCTCATGAAGAGCCTTGTGGGACTTCTGCGCCCCGAAGAAGGAGAGATACTCTTCGACGGCCGCGACCTGCTGAAGATGAAACGCGACGAGATAGCCGATCTGCGCAAGGAAATCGGTATGCTTTTCCAGGGCTCGGCACTCTTCGACAGCGAGACCGTTCTGGGCAATGTGATGTTCCCTCTTACCATGTTCAGCGACATGAACCGCGCCCAGCAGCGCGAGCGCGCGATGTTCTGCATAGAGCGTGTCAATCTCCTTGGCGCCGAGAACAAATATCCGTCGGAGATATCGGGCGGCATGCAGAAACGCGTCGCCATCGCTCGTGCGATCTCACTCAATCCACGCTATCTCTTCTGCGACGAGCCCAACAGCGGTCTCGACCCCAAGACAAGTATACTTATCGACGAGCTGCTCAGCGACATCACGCACGAGTACGACATCACGACAGTGATCAATACCCACGACATGAACAGTGTGCTCGGCATAGGCGAGAACATCATATTCATCAACAAAGGCTACCGCGAATGGGTGGGCGACATGAGCCAGATCTACAATACCAGCAACGAGGCCCTCAATAATTTCGTCTTCGCCACCCGACTCTTCCAGGAGGTGCGCGAATATGTAGCCGAACACGGCACCATTGCCAAGCGCAAGTCATGAGATTCGCAGATATCGCAGGGCATGAAGAAGTAAAGCGCCGCCTGCGCGAGATGGTAGACAACGAGCGCATACCTCACGCACTGTTGCTTGAGGGACCTTCGGGTACGGGCAAATTCATGCTCGCACGGGCATTCGCCCAATACATACACTGCGAAAACCGCCACGACGGCGACAGCTGCGGCGAGTGCCCGGCATGCCGCCAGCATGAGGCATTCAACCATATCGACACCATATTTTCGTTCCCTGTAGTCAAGAAGAGCGGCCGAACGGCACTCAGCGACGACTACCGCGACACATTCGGCGAGTTTATCGCCGAGTCGCCCTACATGGATTTTACCGATTGGGTATCGAGGCTCGACAATGTCAACGCCCAACCGATGATATATGTAGAGGAGGGCGCCGAACTGTTGCGGCGACTTACCTATATGACCCGGCGGTCGAAGTACAAGGTTGTGCTTCTCTGGCTGCCTGAGCGTCTAAAAGAAGAGACGGCCAACAAGCTGCTCAAGCTTGTGGAAGAGCCTTTCGGCGACACAATCTTCGTGATGGTAAGCAACAACGGCCGGGGCATACTACCGACAATCTACTCGCGCACACAACGCATCACGGTGCCGCGCTACAGCGACGGAGAGCTTGAAGATGTCCTGCGAACGCAGGGTATGGACGAGGCCACAGCCGCCGATATCGTGCGCATCGCCGACGGAAGCGTCAACCAGGCATGGAAAATAGCCCATGTGTCGGCCGAGCGGCGAAAATATTTCGACCTCTTCGTAGAGCTCATGCGCAAGGCTTACGGGCGCAAGGTGCTTGAACTGCGAGGATGGAGCAAGGCAGTGTCGGAGCTTGGCCGCGAACCGGCGATGCAGTTTATCGACTATTGCTGCCGACTTATCCGCGAAAGTTTCGTCATGCACCTGCATGTAGACCGGCTGCTGACACTCAGCGCAAATGAACGCGAATTTGTAAACAAGTTCTTCACGTTCATCAACGAGAAGAATGTAGTGGACATGATAGAGCTTTTCGACCGCTCGCGCCGTGATATCGCCGCCAACGGAAACGCCAAGATAATCTTCTTCGACCTTGCCGTACGTGTCATCATGCTGATACGCCGCAAATGAACAGCAGTCTAACATTTCTGGGCAGTGTCGCCGACTACTTCATGTCGGGGGTCAAAGGCCGTCCGGCCCCCTCGACAGTAAACTTCGTAGTGCCCAACAAGCGCAGCGCACTCTTCCTCAAAAAATATGTGCGCGAGCGAAGCCGGGAAATCTCCCTTATGCCACGGTTCATGACCATGCGCACATTCCTCGGCATTTACTCTGACTATCCGGCCGCACAGCCACGCGAGCTATTGTTTGTGCTATACGACGCCTATCGCCGCGTGATGTCGCGCAAAGGACGCACCGACGGCGTGAGACAGTTCGACAGTTTCATCTTCTGGGGCGATATGATGCTCAACGACTTCGACGATGTAGACAAAGCCCTTGTCGACGCCGACAGCATATTCCGCAACCTCAAGAACGTAAAGGAGATACAGGCCGACTATCTCAATGAAGAGCAAAAAGATGTGATACGCCGCGTATGGGGCGAGAGCAGGCTGACAGCGCATATCGAAGAGTTCTGGCTGCACCTCGGCAACGGCGAGGAATGCCGTCTGGGAGAAAAGTTCGTGTACCTGTGGGAGATACTGTCGGATATCTACCACGAGTACAAGCGCATTCTCAAGGAGTCGCATCGCGCCTCGGAAGGCACACTCTACCGTCTTGCCGTAGATAACGTCAGGAATTACGAAGCATACGATTTTACGGGCGACACGCAATATGCCTTTGTGGGCTTCAACGACCTCAGTGCAGCGGAGACTCTGATCTTCGAACGCCTCAAGCGCAAGGGCGTAGCAAGTTTCTTCTGGGATACCGCGCCCCTCAGCCTCTTCCCCGACGACAAGGGGCGCCGCCCACTCACACTGCAGCGTCTCGCCGACCTTTCGCGACATTTCCGCATGCCCGAGGACTACACGGTGCCGGTAAGAGACGAGCGCCCCGAGATAAGCGTGACATCGGTACCGTCGAACGTAGCGCAGGCAAAATGTATAGCCGGCGTGCTCGAGGATTGGACCGCCAAGGGTTATCTTGATCCGAACAACGCCATAAACACGGCCGTCATACTCCCCGACCAGAGCCTGCTGCTCCCCACACTTCTCAGCATACCCGAGGACATCAAGGCGCTCAACATATCCATGGGTCTGGCGTACCGCACGACCACATTCGCCTCACTGCTCCACTCCATCATATCCATGCAGCTGAGGGCGCGCAAGATACGCGGCGAGTACAATTTCTACTTCGAGGACCTCAACGCCGTGCTGTGCCATCCGCACATACAGACTATCGCACCGGAAGCCGCCGACAGAGTGACCGCCTACATCAACGGCAACAAAATGTACAATGCTCCGGCCAAGGCACTGTGCGAAGTCGCGCCGGAACTAAAAGAGGTATTCGTCCCCGTGCGCGACACCCGTGACGCAGGCGAGACAGCCGCCTATCTCGCGGCCTTGCTCGAGCGCCTCGGCGACGGGCTGAGCCGCAAGTCAGACGACGGTCCGGCCGAGCGCGGCAGCATGTTCGAGCTCGAGGCGATAAAATACTTCAGGGAGGAGCTCGACAAGCTTACCGATCTCATCAAGCGCTACGGAGTAGAAATGGCCGACCATACCTTCCTGCATCTGTTCGAGCGCGTATTCTCCAACCGCGGCCTGACACTTACGGGCACACCGCTGCAGGGACTTCAGGTGCTCGGCGTGCTCGAGACACGAGGTCTCGACTTCGACAATGTTATAATCCTGTCGATGAACGAAGGAATGCTGCCACGCAAACAATATACACGCACAATGATACCCAACAACCTCCGCAGCGGCTTCGGCCTGGCCGACTTCGACAGCCCCGAGTGGAGCTATGCCTACAGTTTCTACAGGCTTGTATCGCGTGCGCGACGGGTGGCACTTTTCTACGATTCTCGCGTGGAGGGTATCGGTCTCGGCGAGAAATCGAGGTATATACCGCAGCTCGAATACCTTGTGCCCGATATCAAGATAAAGAATCTCACGCTGGTAACAGGCGCGAAGGCCGGAGACCGGCGCCAGTTCGAGATACAGAAATCGCCGGAAATACTCAGAATACTCGAGGGCTATCGCCTCGGCGGCAAGAAACGGCTGTCGGCCTCGGCGCTCAAGACATACCTCGAATGTCCTTTCTGCTTCTATCTCAAGTATGTGCGCGACATGCGCGACAGCGACGAGCTGAAAGAGGGGCTTTCGGCATCGGAGATAGGCACTATAGTACACGGAGCCATACAGCGCTTCTACGAATCACATCCCGACGGCATCATAGATGCCTCAACCATCGGTTCGTGGCTCGAGGGCAAGGAGCTCAGCGTGCGCGACGCCGTGGTGGAGCTGATGCGCAAGGTGCACTACAAAGGCGCGTCGGCACCCGACTATGAGGATTTTACGGCCGAGATGAGAATAAACACGAGAAACATAGAGGAACTCGTCCGCTGCAATCTCGAGGCCGAACGCGAGGCTTACTGCAAGCCATCGTTCAGGTTTATCGCAAACGAATATGAAGTGAACACGATAAAAGAGAACGGGGTGTGGCATCTTGCCGACGGCCTCGACGTAAACTTCTACATGTCGATAGACCGCGTGGACGAGATAGCGCCCGGCTATCTCCGCTTCGTCGACTTCAAGACCGGCAACGACGAGATAAAGGTAGGCTCAATCGATTCGCTCTTCGACAAATACGAGCACAGCAACGGCGGCATATTCCAGCTCCTTCTCTACAGCGAGGCCTATCTGAGCCTGCGCGACGACAAGGCAGACATACAGCCAGTACTTCATCCCTTGCGCAGCATAGCGTCGGGCACACCGATACAGCCGCTGACGATAAACAGGCAGCCACTGCCGGGCTATAAGGCTGTGCGCGAAGAGTTCAGAACTCGCCTTGTGGATATGATAAGCGGTATCTTCGACCCCTCGCGGCCATTCACGCAGTGCGAGGACAGCGACAAGTGTACATTCTGCCCCTTCGTCACACTATGCAGCCGGACTGTGAGAAAACGCTACTGAAAACGAGCCGGGTTGAATCTGCGAGGTATTATTTGTAGTTTAAAACATAAATAGTTACCTTTGCGAAGGAATACAACTGACACAAAAAACACCTAAATCCAATCATAATGACCATTACAAAAACTCGTATTCTGACAGCATCGGCCTTAGTGGCACTCAGCCTTGCCGGATGTCAACAATCCTACCAGCGAGTAGAGACATTTGCCGAACCGGCCGACCCGACAGCGCTGAGCGATGCCGAGACAGCCGAATGGGAAGCTGTAAAGCCGGGCCTACACGGCGCCTGGGGCGACGCGGACAGCCACTATTCACGCAGCAAAGTACCGGCCCTGATGAGCCCCGACACATGCCGCCTGACAGCATGGAAGGGCGAACGGACCAATGCACAGCTGCTGCTATGGGCAGCCGACAGCATAGACGGCATAGAATGCAAGGTAACCGAATTTGTCTCGGACGACAAGACACTTCCCCCGACGATAGCCGACGCCGGATTCGTGCGCTATACCATCGCCGACACACGCTTCACAGTACACGGCGACACAATACTTGTGCCTGACATGATCGATTCGCTCGCGAGATTCGACATGGATGCACGCACCGTACGCCCGGTATGGCTTAATGTCGCCGTACCGCAGGACGCCGCAGCCGGACTCTATACGGGCGGCGTGACCGTAAGCTCGATAAACGGCGACAAGATAAACCTGCCTCTGACCCTCGAGGTGCAGGACCACACACTCGCCACTCCCGACAAATGGAATTATCATCTCGACCTGTGGCAGCATCCCACATCGGTAGCCCGAGCCCAAGGCCTCGAGGTGTGGAGCGACGAGCACTTCGAAGCTCTCAAGCCTGTAATGTCGCGTCTCGCACAGGCCGGTCAGAAGGTAATAACAGCCAACCTCAACAAAGACCCATGGAACCACCAGTGCTACGACGGCTACGCCAACATGATAAACTGGACTCTCGGCAAAGACGGCAACTGGAAGTACGACTACACAACCTTCGACCGCTGGGTAGAGCTTATGATGAACGCCGGCATAGACAAGATGATCAACTGCTACTCTATGGTGCCCTGGAACTGCGAGCTCGAATATTTCGACGAGAACAAGAACGAAGTCGTCACTGTAGTGGCCGAGCCGGGGACAGCAGTCTTTGAAGAAATCTGGACTCCCTTCCTTACCGATTTCAAAAAACATCTCAGCGACAAAGGCTGGCTCGAGATCACAAACATAGCCATGGACGAACGTTCGCCCGAAGCTATGGACGCGGCCGTAAAAGTGCTCGAGAAATGCGCACCCGAAATGGGTTTTGCCCTCGCCGACAACCACGCCTCATATAAGAAATATACCATGATGCGCGATGTATGCGTGGCTCAGGGTCAGCCGGCCGAACATGCCGACATACTGTCGCGCCGCGACCAGGGCTACAACACGACATTCTATGTATGCTGCGGTCCGCTGTACCCCAACACGTTTACATACTCCGATCCGTATGAAGCCGAGCTACTCGGTCTATACGGTCTTGCCTGGGACTACGACGGCATGCTGCGCTGGGCCTACAACTCATGGCCTGCAGATCCGCAGACCGACAGCCGCTACGGCAGCTGGAGCTCGGGCGATACCTATCTGGTATATCCCTACAACCGTTCGTCGATACGCTTCGAACGCCTGATCGACGGTATCGAAGATGCCGAGAAGGTACGCGCACTGCGCGCCGAGGGCGCTGACGTGAGCGGCATAGAGGCCGCGCTCGAAGAGATACGCTCAACGAACGTCAACGACGCATCGCTGCCCTGGTGCGAAATTACCGCCAAAGCCCGCGAAGCAATCAACCAAGCCTCACGCTGATAAAGATTATATATGGAAAACGCCCGATGTTTCGGGCGTTTTTCTTGATTATGTACCCCAAATGTAAGAGAATAGGGGCTTGATCAATACCAGGGAGTGAAATCGGGGTGGAGGAGGCCGAAATAGACGAGGCCGAAGAGGGCTGAGTTCCAGCCCTGGAGTTTGAAGCCGAGGTTCTCGCCTGTGCGGCTGTTGAGATGTTCGTTCGGCGCCCAGTCTCCCGACGCCACGAGATCGGCCTCGGCGACTGTTTTAACCAGATTGAGGGCTTCATTGCGGCGACCCATACGCAGACGTGCCCAATCGTCCATAAAGCTTACCCAAGGCCATATGCCGCCGTTGTGGTATGTGCCCTGTTCGTAACCGAAACTGTCGGGATAGTAAGGATATGTCTCGCAGATGCCGTACGGGGTAAGATTGGTCTTGTTGAGGGAGTTTATAATGGATTCACAACGGTCGTCGGGCACAACACCGAGCAGGACTCCTATAGTCTGATCCTGCAGAAGACGTGTGTTTACAGATCCGTCGTTCCATATCTGACAGTAGTAGTTGCCGTTCCACATACCGCCCTCCTCTACCGGGGAGTTGATAAAGCTGTAGCCCTTGGCGTAGGCCTCTGCATATACGGCTTCGGCCCGGCTGTCGTCGCACTCCACAGCCATTGCTTCCATGTTCTTGAGAGCGGCGAGGTATATCAGCCCCGAGAATGGCGAATAGACACGTCCCTCGATGCCGCCGACGTCTTTCCAGTCGCCCCAGAACGACACTTGCATAGGCAGGCCCTTACCGGAAGTATCTCTCGAAATAAGCCAGTCCATAACGCGCTTCATTACCGGCCACCATTGTCTGAGGTCGTCCTTGTTGTGGTAGAGTCTATAATAACGGGCTATGCGCAGCAGCAGGAATGCGTTTATGTCGAGGTCGTCCTCGCGTTCGATGAGAGGTAATATGGTCGTAGGCACTTTGCCGGACTCTCCAACAGCGGCGATACTCTCTTCTATCATCTTGCGGTCGATGTCTCTGAACATTACCAGATGCAGCCATGATGTCCAATAGCTGTCGCGCTGGTTCAGCTCGCAGTATCCCATGTTGAGCACTTCGCCGTTGCGCGTACACTTGGTAAGCGATATGCCGGGTATCATGTACCAGCGCAGGTATGTGTCGAGTTCACGGTCGCCCGTCTGCGGTATCATGCCGGCAAAAGATTCAGTACGGGCTTTCAAATCGTCCCATACGCTGTATACGAAAGCTGCAATCTCCTGAGGCGAGGCAAAATCCTTTGCGCTTACCCAATCAGGGTCATAGTAGACCAGGAGTGCCCTGAGCGATTTCTTTTCGCCCGGGCGAAGCGACATGTTGACTTTCAGGCCTGAACCACCGGCGGAAGCGCCCGAGCGGTCGGCTGCAATGAGCACTTTGTCGTTCCCGAAGCCTGTAAACAAGTCTGTATCAAACTTCTGCGTATCCTCAGCAACTTTCGACGGACGGAAGACAATGCCGAAGTCTTCGGATTCGTCGCCACCGGTAAAGTCGAGCTCAATCATTATAACAGGTAAGGCCGATGTGGCCATATCGTTGAGAGCGAGCGGACAGAACAGAGTAGCGCCCACCTTTGCCGTAGCGAGAGGCGCGCCGCTATATTCGCCTTTAGCAAAGGGAAATGAACGCTCCATTGAGCGCATTGCAAAATCGGACATGCGGTAGGTCGAGCCGTTCTTCTCTATAAGGACGTCGACCGCGCCCATGTCTTCGAGCCATGAGCCGAGAGCGCCGGGGTTCCGCAGAACGGCACCGACAAAGGAACCGTCGGCAGAAACGTTGGCAGTAATACCGAAGTTGGCTACAGGGTAGCCGTCGGGTGTACGTGAAGCAGTCTGAGCACCGGCGGAAGCGTAGCACAAAAGGAGAAAGACAAGCAAAAAGGATTGAATAAAACGGGACATAGATATTAAGATTTTACAGGTCTGATGGAGAAACAAAATTACGCACAATAATCATAATACACAAGCGATATCGTCGGGCTGAGCCAAGGACAGGCGTAAAAAGATGAAAAAACTGTTTAATTCAAAAAAATTTTGTAACTTTGTGGCGCAATAACCATTTTTTACCAAAACTTCAATATGTCTTTGCGCAGTTTAACGAATGAAGAAATATCCCAGCTCAAAAGCCGCGGCTGCCGCGCAACAGAGTGGATATCGGTTTCTGTAGGAGAAGGCTTTGATCCATCGCATCTTAGCAACGTTGAATTTTCAGGAAAAGTCATCATAGGTTCCACCGAGGGCAAATTTCATCTCCCCGGAGGACTTGTACGCCATGCCGGCATCAGCAATGTTACACTGCATAATGTAACGATAGGCAACGGCGTGTATATAAACGATATAGCCAACTATATAGCCAACTACACCATAGGCGACGGCGCGTTCATAGAGAACGTCGACAACATAGTATCGACCCTGAACAGCAGTTATGGCATCGGTACCGAGGTGTCGGTGCTCAACGAGACCGGCGGCCGCGAAGTGCCTATCTATGAGAAAATGTCGGCACAGACCGCCTATCTCATAGCGATGTACCGCAACCGCCGCGATATGGTGGAGAAGCTTATCACATCGATCAAGGTGCATGCCGGCAGTCTCTACGGGCAGCCCGGCAGCATAGGCAAGAAGTCACACATTGTCAATGCCGGCGAGATCTGCAATGTCATAATAGGCGACTATGCTGTAGTAGACGGCGCCACACGCCTTGCCGAAGGCACCATCACATCATCGAAGGACGACCCTGTGCATGTTGGCCGCGATGTCATAGCCGAGGGCTTTGTCTTCGCCGCCGGAGCATGTGTAGATGACGGTGCCGTCGTACATCACTGCTTCATCGGCCAGGCAACGCATCTGACACATCTCTTCTCGGCACACGATTCTCTCTTCTTCGCCAACTGCGCATGCGAGAACGGCGAGGCCGCCGCGATCTTTGCCGGACCGTATACGGTAACGATGCACAAGTCGAGCCTGCTTATCGCCGGAATGTTCTCGTTCCTTAATGCCGGTTCGGGGTCCAACCAGAGCAACCACATGTACAAGCTCGGTCCTATTCATCAGGGCGTTGTGGAGCGCGGCTCAAAAACGACGAGCGACTCCTACATATTGTGGCCGGCCAAGATCGGCGCATTCTCGCTTGTAATGGGCCGCCACGTCACACACCCCGACACCTCACGTCTGCCATTCTCTTATATCATAGAGAACCGAGGCGAGTCGTTCCTCGTACCCGGCATCAACCTCCGCAGCGTAGGCACGATACGCGACGCTCAGAAGTGGCCCAAACGCGACAAACGCCGCGAGAAAAAGCTGCTCGACAATATCAACTTCAACCTGCTCAGCCCCTACTCCGCCGGCAAGATGCTCGACGGCATACATCTGCTCAACGAGCTTGAACGCACGGCAGGCCTCACAGCCGAACGCTTTGCCTTCCAGACAATGACCATCGAGGCCCATGCCCTGCGCAAAGGCCGCAAGCTCTACGCCATGGCCATAGACAAGTTTATGGGCAATTCGGTAATAAACCGCCTCGGCAAGACTCCCATCTCCGATAAAGGCGAGCTAAGCCGACGCCTCAAGCCCACACACAAGGCAGGGGCAGGCCAATGGGTAGACGTGTGCGGACTTTTCGCGCCCAAAAGCGAGGTAGACAAAGTATGCGACGATATCTGCTCTGACAAAATAGAAAATCTCGAGGAGCTCGAAAGCCGCTGGAAGAAGCTGCATGCCGACTACTACGACATGGAATGGACCTGGGTATGCGACAAGATCGAAGAATGGTACGGCAAATCGATAGAGAATATTACTGTTGATGACGTGCGCGAGATTATAGCACGCTGGCTCAAGAGCGTGACAAGCCTCAACAGCATGCTGCTCGAGGATGCAAACAAGGAATACAGCCTAAAATCACGCACAGGCTTCGGCATCGATGATCCGGGCATGAGCGCCGACGACGACTTCATATCGGTACGAGGCAGCTACGACGCCGATCCGTTCGTAGAAATGGTCAAAGAACATTCCATCATCAAAACCGCACTGGCAGAATCAGCTCTGGCACTTCTACCCTGACAAGAAACATATCAGCATGGATACAGAACAGAAGGAAGAGACGACCGAAGAGATGCAATGGTTCGTTATGCGCGACCTCAAGAGGCCCAATGCCCTGAGGCCGGCCTATATCGAACTGTCGGATGCCGGTTTTGAAGTGTTCACGCCCCTGCGCAATATAGTGCAGGAGCGCAACGGCATACGCAAGCGAGCCAGGGTACCGTTTATCAGCGACCTTCTATTTGTACACAGCACCCGGTCGGCGCTCGACCCGGTTGTCAACGCTACGCCCACGCTTCAGTACAGATTTGCACGCGGCGCCGCAGCCAACACCCCCATGGTGGTCCGTACCAGCGACATGACGCGCTTTATCTGCGCCGTGAACACGGTTGAGAATCCGCTCTTCTATACCATCGACGAGATATCGCCCAAAATGCTACAGCGCCATATACGCATAGTAGGCGGCCAGCTCGACGGCTACGAAGGCATATTGCTCACAGTGAGGGGATCGAAAAAGAAAAGACTGCTTGTAGAAATACCGGGGTTTATAGCTGCCGCGATAGAGGTAGAGCCACAGTTTATACAGCTCGTATAGGCACCGGATTCAAACCAAAGTGCCGTGTAATATGTTACTCTCTAAGTAACATAAATACATAGGCCATGCAAGTAACAAAACTCGAACGCTCGGGCTATATGCTCGAATATCCTACATTCTTTCTCGTATTCAACTACACACGCGAAGAGGGTCGCAAACTCGAAAAAGCACTGAGCCAGGACCCTGACAAAGCTGTAGTTTTTCTGGTAACACACAATCACAGAAGTGCCTTCGACAGCGACATCTTCAACCTGGCGCAGAATCACAGACGTGTGTATGTGCTCAGCAACGATATCAGCGGCCAAGAGGTACCCGACACGGCACCTGTCGCATGGATGAGCGGCGGCGACAGCATAGAGAATGTCGCCGATAAAGATATCAGAATCGAAGCCGACAAGGACGGAGACAAGGGTGTGGCATATTATGTTACCACTCCCGATTCGACAGTATTCTATGGCGGTGCGCTCGGCACTGACAAGACACGCCAGCAGACAGATGTACTGATCGAACGTATAGCCTCGTCACATAACAAGGTAGGCTTAGCCATGGTAAACGAGAATATCGCCGACTCCTTCGCCGCCAAAATCGCGACAGCCAGACTTCTGACTTACGAATAAGCCTTACTCAGAATGGCACCGGGGAAATAGTGAGCGAGAATGTCGCGACAGGTCATGCCACGGGCACCCATGAGTGCGGCACCTATCTGGCATAATCCCACACCATGCCCCCAGCCGGCGCCGTGGAGTGTAAACGCCGCCGGCAGCCCTGTGGCGTCGGCCGGCGAAGCCTCCACAACAAAAGCTGAGCTATAGAGATGGCTCTGAGAAAGGGTGCGTCGTATCTCGAGCTCTTTTCCGATTATCATAGTGCGTTTTGTACCGACAATACGCAGGCGCACGATACGTCCGGAGGTGCCACGCTCTACCGGTTCGAGAGCCACAATACCGCCAAAATCCACACCCGAACGCTCACGGATAAGTCCGGCGAGCCGGGCCTGGGTGTAATCGACTCTCCATCTGTAGAAATCGTGAGTCTCGCGGTCATAATTGTTCAATACCTGTCCGAGTATATCGGGGTCGGAGGTATTGCAATATGCCGCCGGACGCCCGAGAATCCATTTACGAGCGTTTTCCTCTACCCTGAGGTCGGGGAAGTGATCTTCGTCGGCGTCGTCGAGTCGCGCCTCGAGATAGCTGTGATGCACCGGCTCCCAGCAGTTCTCGAACTCCTCGAACACACCGCCGCAGCACTTCGAGAAACGGGCATCGCAGACAGCCCCGTTTTCATCAACAAGCACAAGTCCCCGGGTAGCATCGATGGCCTCGCCCACCGCCGGAGTTGTCTGGCGCGTGACTCCCTGATAGCGCTGGCAATGGTCGTCGGCACACACATCGAAGTTGAGATGATCCTCACGGTCGTACCATTTTACGATCTCATCCTCAGTCACAGTGCACGGACACGGCCCGGCACTGCCCGAGCGGCTCTTGCGTATCTGTGCTATAAGCCAGCTGCGCGATATCACGGCATGTGCCATAAGGAACTCGCGTCCGGCGGTAGCGCTCATCTCCGACGATATGACACTCTTCAGATAGTCTTCGAGCGAAATAAGATTTATGAGCGTCAGGCTGTCGCCTTCGACTATAATCTTGAGCGAGCGGATAAAGCGCTGCCGTTCCTTCCGCTCCCAGTGGAAATTAACTCCGATTACCACATCGTCGACCTCGAAAGAGCAATCGCTGTCGGCCGTATCGAGTACGATCTCATCATACTCGCATCCCTGCCACAATATCCTGCGGTCTGGGGTAATAGTGAATACCTGCGGCCCGGTGGCACAGACGCCCGTAGCTGTGGTATAAGTATTGTTTAGCCCGACATGCAGCTCGCAGCCCGAGACAATACCGACACTTATTACCGGCTCTACCGATATGTCGCAAACAAGTTTGCCGACAATCACGTCGATATCCTTCTGCGACAGGCACAGTTCATCGATAACACGGCGGATGATGTCAGCATCCATACGCTCGAAATCCTCAAGACGCGGAGTGATGAATACACCGCCCATATCGACGGACGCAGGGCTAAGCATCATACATCCGTCGCCTTCGGTGCCGTAGAACGACGGCCTGTGACGCCGACGAGGCACCACCACAAGTCGTGTGCCGTAGTCCGTCGCGTAGGCCAACATATTGATCATCGGCTCATAATCGCCGTCGGCGACAGGGAGAGCCTTTAAGAGAGTCGAGAACATGGAAGCGCCGTCGGCCGGCGTGGCGCTGTCGATGACAAACATCCTTAAGGGAAGAGAATCAATCAGCGACAGACGCGCGGAATCGTCTTGGCGCAACAGCTTCATTTCGGCGGCCTCGATATTGCGCTGCAGAGGCAAGAAGTCGCTGTTGCCGGCCTGGAAATGGAAATGGTCAGGCGCCGACGCTCCACAACGCGGACCATTGTAGAACACTGTATAGCCGACAAGGTCGACAGCCAGCCGCAGCATATCGGCGACAGCACCTTCGCATGCCTGCGGCACATGACTGTCGCGCGGAATAGTAAGATGTCGCGGAAAGATAGGGAAGGGATTGATGAGTATGGTATATCCGTCGCCCCATTCAATGCCGCTCTGCACAGCCGGGCGGTTCCCGGCACACAGGAAGCAAGGGCGAGCCTTGATGGATGCGGCATCGACTTTAGCCCCGGAGGAGACTGCACGCGCAGGATTGAACTGCACCTTGAAATACATGCCGTCGACATCAAATTCCTTTACCTTTACGCCGGCCAGAGCCGCATAGTTGGCCGCGGCATCTGGCCACCGGCCAAGCTGCCTGTCGATCAGGCTTTCCACGTCCTTGGTAAGACTCATTATTTCCTGTTCTTATTTAACGCGATACGGGCTTTAAGCTCCCATGTGCGTATACGGTCTTTATAGAGATTGTTTGCGTTTGTCTTGTTTATGTCAAGAGCGTGGTCGGAGTTGTCCTCCCAGCGGCGACACAGGTACACGACATCATATACACGCCCTATCTGATGATGACGCGAGAACGCGAGCCCGAGGGCGTAGTCCTCGCCATAGCTTGTGTTAGGCACATTGATACGGCGCAGCAAGGGAGTGTAGAAAGCTCTCGGCGCTCCGAGACCGTTGATTCGCAGGGCATTGTTGCGGCCGTTGTCGGGTGTCCACTCCTTATGGTCGATCACGCCGGGCGGAATGGTGTTCATGTCAATGTCGGTCAGGCAGTACGTGCCGACAACCATTGCCGAGTTGTTGTCGTAGAAAGCTTTGACCATCTTGGCGAGAGTATTCTCATCGGCATACACATCGTCGCTGTCGAGCTGGACGCAGAATTTACCGGCCTCAGGATGATTGGCGCCGACATTCCAGCAGCCTCCAATGCCAAGATCGTCACGCTCAGGCACTATGTGTATCACACGGCTGTCGGCGGTAAATTCCTCGATAACCTCGCTTGTGCCGTCGGTGCTGTGATTGTCGATTATAATAAGGTTGAACGGGAAGTCTGTCTTTTGGCATAGCACGCTGCGGATAGCATCGCGTATCGTACGGACACGGTTACGCACAGGGATTATTACCGAAGCCTCATATTCGAAATCGCCCTGATCGAAGGCAACAGGCTCAAATTCAGGCTCGAGATAAGCGCCGACAGCTTTGAGGTGCTCGGTGCAGGCCTGCTCCATCTCAATCTGCACGGCACGGTTTTTAGGGTCGACATATGCGAAATGAGCCTCTCCGCCAAGCGTCTCTTCAGGTTTGAACCGGGTATAGAGGTATTCGCTGATATGGACGAGAGGGGCTACTCGGCTGAGACGCAGACGTAGGTCGTAGAGACCTGCATAGCTGTAATCCTTGTCGATACCTGCGGCCGCAGTCTTAAGCGATGCTGTGTCGAACATCAAGAGAGGGCCGAAATCGAAGTCGTCGCGCAACGAACCTTCCTGATAGTCGATGACTGGGTTGTTAGACCGCACACCGCCCGACACTGTATAGTAGTCGGCATAGACCATGCCGGCTGCACTGTCGGAGCATATACGCATCATACGCTCAAGGGCCAGATAGCCGGGAGCAAGTCTGTCGTAAGCAGTGGCGACGAGTGTATATCGGCTATCGGCGGCATCGGCTATAGCGCGCGCAGTCGCCGACGAGTTGAGCGAGTCGATATATATTACATCACAGCCGGGCACCGGCTTCAGCGATGTATCGGCCGAAAGGAGCGTGATCTTAGCTACCGCCGGAGAATTTTTAAATTCGTCTATAGAATAGCTTATCCGGCTCTCGTCGAGAACAGGGATAAATACATGTATCTTTTCTTTCATTTCAGTCATTTGAAAAAGTCGAGGATTTGTTTCATCAAGTGTTCGCGCCGGTCTTCTTCCTTTATAGTCTCGAAGGGGAAACCTATCACTACAGTTTTATAAGTACCGCTGTCGAAGGCCGAACCGGCAGATATGTTGTTTTCGTCGTAACGCAGCACGGTAGCTCCACGCGATTTGTCGGCCGGCATAACACCATCGGGCGATTCGACGGCATAGCAGTCGCTACCGAGAGTCTGATTGAAGGTATAGTCGCCCTTGCCGAAAGCCTTGAAGCGAGAAGGCACCTGGTATGCGCCACCTTCAACGGCCGCACGGCTCTCGCGCCAGGCATAGCCGAGTATATTACGGGCAAAAGCCTGATCGGCTGCAGCAGTCTCGGGAGTGGAGTTTTCATTATCCCACAGGTCTGTCGCCACATACGAGCCAGAGACAAAGAAATCAGTGCCTGTAGCGGCCAGTGCCTTGATGCGCTGTTGCATTTCCGGCGTGAAGGTCTTGCAATCCGTACCGAATGCACCACGTCCGCGTCGGATCTCTTTCTGCTTGCCGAAAACGATATCGACTATAGCCGGCGAATCCGACGAGCCGACAAAAGCCTCGGCGCTGCTCGACACGAATCCGTGACCGGCAGCCGCGATCGCTTCGCCATGGATATATACGTAATCGAAAGTGTTGCCGGCAATTACCTTTGTCTCATAATTCGAGCGCGAGTCTCCGAAGCCGGTATTGTCATCGTCGACCCATGGACGGTCGCGTCGGAACTCGAACTGCCTGCCGGTAAAGGATATATCCTGAATATACGGCACACCGCCGTCCTTTTCATTATCGAAACCGGCAAGAGCTCCGCTGTCGAAACGGTCAGGAGCACTCACGCGTGTGAATCCGTTGACAATCGTGATCTGTTTGCCCGGTTTGTTGCAAAGTGCCAGCACCTCGCTCGGGAAAGCGGTGCCGCCGTCGTTACCGGCGATTATCCTGTATGAATGTATATCGCTGTCGCTTACAGTCGTAGTCCATGTCGGCTCTGTCACGCGAGCCACCTGACGGAATGCGCCTTTGCCTACACGTTCTTCCACAATATAATATGCAGGAGTAGCCGAAGTCTCGGTTTTGTCCTTATGTTCCGCCCAAGTAAGGGTATAGCGGTCGTTACCTGAGCTGCTTATGGCAAATGCCCTTACAGGCAGAGGCTGCACCACATACGTGCGGCCGTCGCGGTTGGCGAGGAACTTGAGTATGCCTTTGTAGACAGCGCGCGACACAACGAAACGGAAAGCCGGGTCGAGACCGTAACTCATGTCGGCGAAGTTCTGATGCGAAAGGAGCTCAAGCAACATGGCCGGGACCTCGGGAGTACGTGCTTCGGCATATTGCTTGTCCCACATGCCGCGCCGTGCCCATTCAGGCTCGAATGTAGATCTTACATCGTTGACGATATTTGTCATCACAAGATCGGTATAGTCACGCGAGGCAAGGCGGTCGCTGCCGTTTGCGAGACGGTTCCCGGCAGTGCTGTAGATACCTAAGGTACCGACAATGGTATCGCCCATGAATGTACCAGCATCGCTGTGAAATGCGAAACTCAGATCGACAGGAATACCCAGACCATCTTTACCGGGCAGCATCGACGAGCCGCCGGCGATCCAGTTGACCCACATGCCACGGCTACGGTAATCATCGTTGTAGTCGTTTTCGTACTCTGTGGGCGTGTACACCGAGTCGGGAGCGCCGGCCCACTGCAGGAAGTATCTGGCGCCTTCGGTAAAGCGCGGATAACCGCTTACGGTATACTCGAAGTCCACATCGGGCGAGGCAAGAGTCGGCTTACGTCCGACATTACCCATACCGCCACCTATCTTCACGGCATCGGCGCAGACAGTGCTGCCCTCGGCGCCGTCGTTCACAAGCTCGACCACAGCCTTGCCGTCAAAGGGGAATGAACCGAGATATATCCATGTGCCGCCGCCCATTTTCTGGTTAACCCTGAAAGAATGATCCCCGTCGCTTGCCTTGACACGGTAGAGGGCCGCATCGCTGCTCGAAGGTGTAGTGGCATAGCTTACATAGACGGCATATGTGCCCGGCGCGGAGATGTCGGCGTTCCACTCGGCCGTACCGTCGGCAAAACTTATTGCAGTACCGGCATCGAAAGGCCTGTCGCCGTTCTCGAGAACACGTTTTTTGTATGCGAAACCTTTTGTCGACTTCTTGTCCTTGCCGTCGTGGATAGCGAACGAGCCCTGTGTGAAGTCGGTATCGTTATTGTCGACTATTATTTCCACTGTATTGAGGTCACGCTCGCGCGGAGTCATCACATATGCCCCGGCATTCTCGAGCATGGGTATCAGGAAAGGCAGCACATAGCTCTGTGTGTAGAGGTCCTCGACAGTACCGAACATCCTCGCCCTCTGCCATTCCCAGCGGTTGAGATTCTGCTCGAAATACCAGCCGTGGCTCTGCCACAGGGCTATATTCTTTCCGTCAAGTCCTGACGAAGCCGGCTCACGCCCCTCGCGCACGACAAAGGGTGTCTGCTCGGTCGGCCCCACATTCTTTTTCTTGCCAAAGAGAACGAGACGGTCGAGATTCTTGTTCTTGGCCGTTATGTTTACCTCATAGCGGCTGTAATTCGCCCCGAGGGCCTTGCGGATATCCGATTTCATGTCGGCCAGACGCGACGAGGTAAACGGTATGTAGGCACCGTTCTCGCTGAGCTTGACTGTTATGACACGCTTTTTCGTATTTATCGCTACCGATTTCACATCGACATCGCCGAAGCCGGTAACTCCCGGCAGATAGTCCTCTATCACAGCGGCTACCGCATCTTCGCGCACACCTGCCGACAGCGGCTGACCGACAACAGAGAGCATCAAGAGCAGACAAGCCGGTAAGTTAATATATTTCATTATGATTCTATACTGTTTAAATTGCGTTTTGAGACAATACAAAGTTAACACATCGCGCTGTAATACCCAAATTTTTTTGAAGGGCAGCGGCAGCAAAGTATTCCTTTTGCCATGTCATTTTTTTTTGTTAATTTTGCGCATAATTCTTAAACAGACAGACAATGAAATTACTCGAAGGAAAAACCGCCCTCATCACAGGCGCAGCACGCGGTATCGGCAAGGCGCTTGCCCTGCGTTTTGCCCAGGAGGGTGCTAATATCGCCTTTACCGACCTTGTAATAGACGAAAACGGCAAAGCCACAGAAGAAGAAATAGCCGCACAGGGCGTCAAGTGCAAAGGATATGCCTCTAACGCCGCCGACTTCGCCCAGACCGAAGAAGTAGTAAAAGAGGTCGTTGCAGATTTCGGCCGTATCGATATTCTTGTCAACAACGCCGGTATTACCAAAGACGGCCTTATGATGCGTATGACCGAAGGCCAGTGGGATGCCGTAATAGCAGTCAACCTCAAGAGCGCATTCAACTTTATCCACGCAGTACTCCCTGTAATGATGCGTCAGCGCAGCGGCTCCATCATCAACATGGCATCTGTAGTTGGTGTACACGGCAACGCCGGCCAGTCGAACTACGCAGCCTCCAAGGCAGGCCTTATCGCCCTGGCCAAGAGTATAGCACAGGAAGTAGGCTCACGCGGCATCCGCGCAAACGCCATCGCTCCGGGCTTCATCGAGACAGCCATGACAGCCGCTCTGCCCGACAATGTACGTGAGGAATGGGTCAAGAAGATACCTCTGCGCCGTGGCGGCAAAGTGGAAGACATCGCCGATGTGGCTACCTTCCTTGCTTCCGACATGTCGAGCTATGTAACCGGTCAGGTTATACAGGTCGACGGCGGCATGAACATGTAATCCACCGCAGCAACAATACTGAAGGCCGCTCCACGACGGGGCGGCCTTTATTATGCGCATGCCTGGGAAAAGAGCCGGGCATGCGTCAAAAAAAATTAATCCGCCCGGCTTTCTGACTGAACATAAAGCCGGACGGAAATTTTATTTTCTATCTCAATACCTGTATTACTTCACGAATTTAGCATTGTTGAGATATTCAACGCTGAAGCGAGCGGCTGCTAGGAGTTCGTTGTTGATCTGCTCAGCAGTGTAGTTGCTGCCGTCCTCGTTCTTTTTCTCGCGGAGGCTCTGGGGTGTCTCGATCTCTACGACGAAATCTTTCATTCCGTTTTTGTAGAACTGCTTGAAGATGTTTTCAAAATCGATTGTACCGCTTGCGCCGATAACGAAATCGTCCTTGATGTGGAGGAGTTTAATGCGTTTGGGATACTTCTGGAGAAGAGCGACAGGCGACTGGTTGCCCTTGGTAGCCCAGTAAACGTCGAGCTCGAAGCAAACGAGATCGGGATCGGTGTTCTCAACCAGGTATTCCCACATGAGCTGGTCGCTGTCTTTAAGTTTTGTGAACTCGTGAGAGTGGTTGTGATAACCTAATGTGAGGCCGTATTCCTTTGCGAGTTTACCAACCTTGTTGAAGTAATCGGCCATCTGCTTGATACCGGCAGTGGTGTATTCGGCCTGATAACTGGGGATAACGAAATATTTGCCGCCGCAAGTCTTCTGTATCTCGAAGAGCTGACGCCATTTGTTCATGATCTCTTCTTCGTTTGCGGGATCCTCCTGTATGCCTGAGTGAGTGGAGAGGATCTTCACGCCGTTACGGTTAGCCCATCCTCTGAAGTCTTTGGCGTCCATGCCGAAAACTTTGGGTTCGCCACCCCACTGAACGAGCTCGAAATTCTTGTAACCCATCTCGGCGAGTTTCTCGACTGTGCCTTTCGGATCCTTGTTCATAGCGTCCATTACAGAGTAGAGCTGGATGCCGATGTTTTTGTGGAAGTCTGCTGCATATGCGTTGGCGACGCCGGCGAAAGCGATCACTGCGACAAGTGCAGCGCGGAAGATATTAGTTTTTTTCATAATGTGTTTGATATGTGTTTTCACGCGCAAAAATATTGTTTTATATTCACATTAACAAACACGCTATGAAAAAAGTATAACACTTATGAATATCTAACAATAATTAGTTTGTACAGTCGGTCTAACCTACTTTTGGCTAAAATAATAGCGTTAAACTATCTAAAAATTTTTGAAAGATAGTTTTCGCGGAATTTCTGTAAAAGTTCCCAGAACGAAGGCACGAAAAGTGTGCCGAGGACAGCATTCACAGCCATACCGAAAACGACTGCCGTACCGAGCGATATCCGGCTTGCCGCTCCGGCCCCGGTGGCGAAGATCATAGGCATGACACCGAAGACAAAAGCCATAGCCGTCATCAGAATAGGACGCAGCCTTACATTGCCGGCCGACGATGCCGCCTGGCGTATAGGCTGGCCAGCCTTGCGGTAGTCCATGGCGTACTCCACTATCAGAATCGCATTCTTCGCCGCCATGCCGAGGAGCAATATGATGCCGATCTGAGTATAGATACTCACACTCTGGCTGAGGAAGATACAGCCCATAATGGCACCCAGTACCGCTGTCGGTGTAGTCGCCACCACAGCCACGGGATCGGTCCACGACTCATATTGCGCGGCAAGCACGAGGATAGTGATGATCACTGCGAAAAGAAGCGACATCGTGATCGTAGTGCCCGACTGTGTTTCCTGCAGAGCCTCGCCGGTCCATGCATACCCGAAACTCGGGCCAACGGTATTCTTCATAATATCTTCCATAGCCCTGATACCGTCCGACGAACTTATGTTGGCATTGAGAGTGCCCGTGACAGATGCTGTAGTGTACATGTTGTAGCGACTTACCGTAGGCTGCCCCATGACTTCCTCCACAGACCCGAACGATGCGAATGGCACCATGTCGCCCTTATCGTTCCGCACCGAAAGGCTGAGCACGCTCTCAACTTTACTACGAGCATCGGCCGCAGCACTCAAAAGCACCTGATAAGTACGGCCGAATTTGACAAAATCGTTCACATAGTCCGACCCCATGAAGGCCGACAGAGTAGAATAAACGCTTTCGAGAGTGAGGCCGTAGAGTTTTACTTTGTCGCGATCTATCTTAAACTGATACTGAGGCACCTGCCCCTGATACAAGGAGGTAATCTGCTTAAGCTCGGGATAGTCTGCCGCCGCACGCTGAATGTCCGCTATTGTCTGGGCTATTTCCTTAGCTCCGAGATTGTTGATGTCGAGAAGCTGCATCTCGAGACCCGACGACATGCCGAGGCCCGGGATAGCAGGCGGATTGACGGAAAACACTATCGCCTCCTGTATGCCGGCCGCCAATCTGTCGACCTCTCCTATGACGACGTCTATACCGTTTTTACGACCTTTACGATCTTTCCATGGCTCGAGGACGACAAACATCGAGGCAAGGTTGCTCCCGGCACCACCGCCCAGGAAAGACTGGCCGGAGACAGATATCACATCCTTGACCTGAGGCAGCTGCTTGATGTCGCCCGACAGCTTCCGCACGACCGAATCGGTACGTTCGAGCGACGCCCCTGTCGGCAACTGCACGGAAGTAAGGAAATAGCCCATATCCTCCGATGGCACATAGCTTTTCGGCCAACGCATGAAGCCCCAGAAAGCCAGCACACACAGCGCGGCGAATATGACCATGGCCATTACCGGCCGGCCGAGCAGGCGGCCGACGGTGGCATTATAGAACTGACGTATCTTTTCGAAGCCTGCATCGAACCAGCGGTACACACAGAATTTACGCTTGCCGCTATCAGGCTTGAGGAACAAGGCGCACATGGCAGGAGTGAACGTGAGGGCATTGAAGCCGGAGAATGCGGTCGACACGGCTATTGTGAGGGCGAATTGCTTGTAGAGCTCTCCTGTTATGCCTGAAATGAATGCCGTAGGCACAAATACCGACAGCAACACCAGCACCTCGCCGACGATAGGCCCCGTAAGCTCTTCCATCGCCTGCTCGGCGGCCTGTGCCGGAGTGGCTCCGCCCTTGTCGAGTATACGGCTCACATCCTCCACCACAACTATGGCATCATCCACCACAATAGCGATGGCAAGCACGAGGCCGAAAAGAGTAAGCGTATTCAAGGTAAAGCCCATTACCTTCATTACCGCGAAAGTGGCGATCAATGATACCGGGATAGTGATCATCGGTATTATCACAGCCCTCCAGTTCTGCAGGAACAGGAGTATTACGAGCATAACAATCAGCGTAGTCTCGAGAAAAGTGACCAGCAGGTCATCGATCGACGCCGACACGAAATCGGTTGTGTCGAGTATTATGCGGTAGTCGACACCCTCGGGAAAATATTGCTTCAGCTCTTCCAGCTTTTTCTCGACTGTCGAGGCCACCTTCATAGCATTGGCTCCCGGCAGCTGATATATGCCAATAAGGCCTGCATCCTCGCCCGACACATGCGATATCATCGAATAAGAGTTGCTGCCGAGATCGACTCCGGCGATATCCCTGAGGCGCAGTAGCGCTCCGTCCTCGCCCGAACGTATCACGATATTGCCGAACTGCTCGGCATCAGCAAGACGTCCGCGAGCCGTAAGAGTGTACTCGAACTGCTGACCGCCGCCGACAGGAGGCGCTCCGACCGAACCGGCCGACACTTCCATGTTCTGGCTCTCTATAGCGGCTGTCACATCAGCCGGAGTCACACCCCTCACGCGCATCTTCTCGGGGTCGAGCCACACACGCATGGAGTAACTGCCCGAACCGAAAGCCTGCACCTGCCCTACTCCGTCGAGACGGGCAAGCTCGTCGACTATGCTCAGCTGGGCATAGTTTGTGAGATACAGACCGTCGTAGCGGCCCGGATCTTCCGACTCGAGAGCCACGAACAGAATAATATCCGACGAGCGCGACATGACATTGACACCCTGCTGCTTGACTGACGCAGGCAGCACCGGCTCGGCCTGGGCCACACGGTTCTGCACCTTCACGGCCGCCATGTCGAGATCCGTACCGTTCTCAAATGTTATCTCAAGACTATACGAGCCATCCGAACCCGATGTGGACGACATGTACATCATGCCCTCCACGCCATTGACCTGCTGCTCGATAGGCACACCCACCGCTTCGGCCACAGTCTGAGCGTCGGCGCCAGGATAAGTGGCCATTACAAAGACTGTCGGCGGCGTGATGTCAGGATACTGGGCGACAGGCAGGGTTCTGACCGTGAGTATACCGGCCAGAAGCATCAGTATCGCCAGCACAGTGGCAAATATAGGCCTCTTTATAAAAAACTTGCTGAACATGGCTTATCGTCCGCTTACAGGTTCTACAGTCATACCGTCGCGCACTTTGAGCAAGGCTCTTGTCACATAACGGTCCTCGGGGCCGATGCCTTTCTTCACTATCCTCATGGAGTCTCCGACAAGATCGCCGACAATCACAGGCGTATATACCACGCGGTCGGAATCATTGACCACATAGAGATATTTGCCGAGCTGATCGGTCGACAGTGCCGCATCCCTGACAAGGACAGCATGTGGCTCGTTGCCAACGGGCAGATCGATGCTCACAAGCATACCGCTGCGAAGCTCGCCATACGGGTTATCTATCGTAGCCTGGAGCTGCAGGGTACCTGTCGAAGTATTGACCTGTGGCGACATATAATCGAGCGAAGCGGTATAGCTGTGACCGGGATTCTCGGAGAATTTGACAGGTATATGCCGGTAGTCCACGGCATTGTCAACAATATTTTTCTGCAAGCCGGCCATAGCCTCGGCATCGTCGACAGAGAAGTCGGCAAGAATTTGTGCATCCTCATAGATCGACGCCAGCTCTACCGGCATGCCCTCGCCGCCTACATATGCGCCCACATCGTACACAGGGCTTGACACATGGCCGTCGAATGGAGCGCGGATAGTACAATACGACAGTTGAGTCTCGGCTGTCTTCAGTGCAGCTCTTGCCGACAGCACCTCAGCCTTGCACTCCTCGAAAGCGCTGTGCCCCTGCTCCACCTCCATACGGCTTACAGCGTCACTCTTCAAAGCCTCGCTCAGCGCCTCATAATGTTTACGGGCATATTCGAGACTCGCCTCGGCACTCTCAAGCGCACTGCGCGCCCTGTCGACGGCGTCGCGATAGTTGCCCGATTCGATAGTGAAGAGAACTGTCCCTTTGCGCACGTAATCGCCCGACTTGTAGTTCTTTGACTCAAGATAGCCGTTGACACGCGCCACGAGCTGCACCTCGCGGTTGGCGCTGAGCACTCCGGGATATGTCTTATATAATGTGACAGAGTCGACTACCGGAAGCACCACGTCAACGCGCTCGGCCTGCCCGGACGCAGACTCATGATTCCTGTGACAAGATGCGGCACATACAGCCGCCGCAACAAGCGCCAATGTTAGATATCTGTTCATAATAGTATGTTATTCACTCCAACCGCCCCCGAGAGCTTTGTATAGATTTATAATATAGCTGATTACATTGCCGCGTGCCGTGACCAGGTTATTGCGGCATGAGAGATAGTCGAGCTGTGCGTCGACAACATTGGAAAACATCGTGAGCCCCTGCTTGTACAGATCAAGCGACAGGCGCACCTCTTCCTCCGAACTTCCGAGTACTTGCGAGAGCCGGTCGATATACTCAAGCGACGATTTATAGCTCGACATCGCATTGCGGACTTCCTCTACCGCCGTAAGCACAGTCATGTTGTAGACGTCGATCTGAGCTTCCATATTCTGTCGGGCTGCAGCTGTGTTATTGCGCCGCTGCAGTCCGTCGAAGAGCGTCCACGACAAGGTAGGCACGACAGAATAGGAGAACGAGGGACGGGAAAACAGATCGCCGAAGTTGTGTGCCGCCGTACCCAGCGATGCCGACAGACTCAGCGAAGGCAGATAGTCGCTTTTCGCTATTCCGAGGCCGGCCGCGGCAAGGTCGATATTACGCTCGGCCTCCACGATGTCGGGACGCCGCCGCAACAGATCGACGGGAGCACCGGCGGCCACGATCTGGAAATGTCCTGGCAAGTTGCCGGCGGAATAAATACCGGCCGGCAGGCCCTCGCGGCCAAGCCCCGTGAGCACACCGAGAGCATTGTACGATGCCTCGATACGGACCTCAAGCATGGGTATGGACGCTATGGTGGAATAATACAGAGTCTTCGCCTGTGCCTCGTCGAGCTCCGACACAAGGCCGGTCTCATGACGCACCTTCACTATCCTCAGTATCTCGGCCTGATTTTCGCTGTGCTCGCGAGCTATCTCAAGCTGTATCTTACTGACCTGAAGCTCAATATATGTCGACGCTATTTCGGCATCAAGAGCAAGCATCACAGCCGCATGCTCGGCCGCCGTGACACGGACGTTGGCATCAGCCTTACGTGTCTGAGCCCTTATCTTGCCGAACACATCGACCTCCCAGTTCATAGTCGCGCCGGCACTGAAGTACGACAAAGTCGTGGCTGCGCCTTCCCGTCCGGCCATGCGCCCCGACTGCCTTTCGCGGTTGTATGAAGCACTTACTGCAATCTCCGGCGCATAAGCTCCACGTGCGCTGCGAAGCTGGCTACGGGCAATGTCGATGCGTCGCGAAGCCGCGGCAAGGTTGTAATTGTTATCGCGGCCAAGATCAATAAGGCTGTCGAGCATAGGATCGTCAAACGAACGCCAGCACGACACGTCGTCGCCGGCAAGCGTCCCGGCAAAACAACTGTCGGCCGGCCATGCAGGAGCGAGCTCTACACGCAGGTCCCCGGCAGACAGCACATATGTGCCCGACAGCAGTATTGTAATTATTGATAATAACTTCCTCATGAAAAATAGTCGAATATGAATTGTAACAAACGAGCAGAATGGCTTGGAATCCATTTAACTATTTTTAATATTTCATCTGTCGATTACGGGTGCTCGCACTTGGGCGAGGCGTTTTCTTGCGGTTTCTAATTTTTTTGAGTAACTTTGGGCTCAGAAAAAACAGCGACTAATGCTTACATACAATAACCGGCTTAAAAAGCTCATATTACCCGAATACGGGCGCAACATACAGAACATGGTCGACCACTGCACGACCATCGAAGACCGTGACGAGCGCAATCTGTGCGCAGCCACCATCGTAGATGCCATGCAGATACTCTTCCCTGCCACCGGCGACGCCAACGAATACCGCCGCAAGCTCTGGGATCATCTGGCGATCATGAGCGATTTCCAGCTTGATATCGATTACCCCTACGAGCCCGTCGACAGCCGCGTTTTCGGCGACCGCCCCGATCCGGTGCCCCTCGAACGCCCCGGGTCTTTCCCCAACCGTCACTACGGCCATCTCATACAGGGCCTTATCGATACAGCTTCGGAGATGCCCGAAGGCAACGAGCGCGACGCCCTTGTCACACTCATTGCCAACCAGATGAAAAAGACTCTTATGGCCGCCAATCCCGAAGGCGTGGACGACCGCCGCATACTCAACGACCTGCGTATGATGAGTCACGGAGCGATCGACACCGACCCGGAGAAGATCAATCTGCTCGAGTTCAAACATGCACCGACACCTTCGGGTAGGAAAAAGAAGAAAAAATGAAAATGCCGGCGCTCACTGAAATAGGCTCGTTCGGCAAACCACACGGCATCAAGGGTGAGATTTCCGCAAGCATCGACATCGACGGCATAGAGCTGTGCCGCGACGATTTCGTATTTGCCTGCATCGACGGCCTCGACGTACCGTTCCGCGTGACGGATATACGCACAAAAGGCAGCGGCTATCTTCTGACGCTCAAGGGCATAAACGACGAAAAATCGGCAGCCCTCCTGGCCAACAAAGCGCTTATGATGCCCGACATAGAGATAGACGAGGCTTCCGACCAGATATATCTTGAAGACCTGATCGGCTATACAGTGACCGACGGCGGCACGACCGTAGGAAAGATACTCGGTTATGAAGAACCGACTGCCGACAATCCGCTCTTCGAGGTGGAAACGCCTCAGGGCGAAACAATACTCATTCCGGCCAACGACGAACTGATATGCGATATCGATTTCGACAAGGAAACTATCGAGATGGATCTCCCTTCAGGACTCATAGGCCTAAACTCCTCAACGAAATGAAAGATTACGACGAAAGCGAAGCTATTGCCATGATGCTGGCCACGCTCGCAAAAGACCGGCGCAACGATGACGCCGCCTACGAAGTACTCGACCTCATATATGACTATTATGAGGAAAACGGCGAGCTCGATATCAATATGGACGAAGACGACAGCGAAACAGATTTCGCCGACATGACCTCGTATATCGCCAAACAGCTCAAGCGCCATCCGGCCGAAGTAGATTTTACCGTCGAAGAGATAGAGGCCATGATACGCGCCGAGGTAGAATACGAAGACAGCCTGCAATGATGAAGAGCCTGACACATATATTATGTTGCCTGGCAATGCCGGTCGTGATGAGTCTGTCGCTGCATGCGGAGAAACCACAGGTGGATGTGTACTCGCTCAACATAGAGCAGAACCTCGCCACACCCGAGGTCAATCAGAAACACAGCGCGGCAGTGATAGAAGCCATGGACCTGCTTACCCGTACGCTGAAACAGGCCGGCCTCGACGCAAGCGGCGTGCGCAAGGGCGAAGTGACAATGGTAACAATACCATGCTCCGACCTGTTTGCGCCAAACTCTATCATCGTCAAGGACAACGGCAAGGCTATCCTCGCAAAGCTGACTCCATACATCAAACGTTCCGACAAATATAAGACCGTGCTCGCCGTGCACAGCGACGATACCGGCGACGATGTGTATGCCGAACGCCTTACCGCCGACAGGGCCAATGCCATCGACGAGTACTACTCCGCCGCTCTTGGCGGAGAAAGCCCGGTAATACCCTACGGCCTCGGCAACGATGAACCGGTAGCATCGAACTCGGGCATAAACAACCGCGCCAAAAACCGCCGGGTGGAGATATATTTTGTACCTACAACAAGTTTTATCGATAACGCACGCAAGAAAAAATGACCGACAACGCCAGTCAGGAACGCCGCTATCCGCCACGGCGCCAGAACACCGCAGCTTCATTGCCGCCTGATATCGCAGGGCGCCTTGTGCCTCGTGCCGTAGAGATCGAAGCCGCAGTGCTCGGTGCGCTTATGCTCGAGAAAGACGCGTTCTCGCTCGTGTGCGACCTCCTCAAGCCGGAAAGCTTCTACGAACCGCGCCACGCCATCATCTATAGCGCAATACAGTCGCTGGGCCTCTCTGAAGAGCCTATCGACATGATTACCGTGACCAACAAACTGCGCAACAACGGCGAGCTCGAGAAAATCGGCGGCGCGGGATTCGTGGCTTCGCTCACAATCAATGTGGCGTCGGCCGCCCATGTGGAGTACCATGCGCGCATTGTGGCGCAGAAACATCTTGCGCGTGAGCTCATAGCCTTTGCCTCCAATGTCGAGAACAGCGCTTTCGACGAAAGCAACGATGTGGACGATCTCTTGCAGGAGGCCGAAGGCAAACTGTTCGAGATATCGCAGCGAAATCTCAAAGGCGATGTCGTGCAGATTGATCCCTTGCTCACAAGGGCCGTCGACCTCATGCAGATAGCGTCGCAGAGGCAGACCGGCATCAGCGGTCTCAGCACCGGTTTCCATGAACTCGACAAACTGACCTCCGGCTGGCAGAACTCCGACCTCATCATCATTGCCGCCCGTCCTGCGATGGGCAAGACCGCCTTTGTGCTGTCGATGGCTCTGAATATTGCCATGCAGAACAACCCGGTGGCTGTATTCTCGCTTGAAATGAGTAATCAGCAGCTTGTCAACCGTCTCATATCCAACGCCTGTGAGATACCGGGCAACAAGATCAAGAGCGGTCAGCTCAACGACATAGAATGGAATCAGCTGCTCAACCGCATGCAGAGGCTCAACGGCCTGCCGCTTTATGTCGACGACACTTCGGGCCTGTCGATGATGGAACTGAGAACAAAAGCTCGCCGACTGGTGCGTGAACATGGCATAAAACTGATTGTGATAGACTACCTGCAGCTTATGACAGCCGGTATAAAGCTCGGCAGCCGAGAGCAGGAAGTATCTACTATCTCGCGATCGCTCAAGCAATTGGCCAAGGAACTCGACATCCCGGTAATAGCGCTCTCCCAGCTCAACCGTAAGCTTGAGGACCGTGGCAACAAGGATAAACGCCCACAGCTCTCCGACCTCCGCGAATCAGGCGCCATAGAGCAGGATGCCGATATCGTATGCTTTATCCACCGCCCGGAGTATTACCTCAAATCGTCGGTCGACAGCGATGGCAACAACATCAAGGGCAAGGCTGAGTTTATAGTAGCCAAGCACCGAAGCGGTTCTACCGACACTGTCGACATGTTCTTCCGCCACGAATTTGTACGTTTCGAAAACTGGGATGTCAACGTCAATGCCGGCGCACTTGCCTATGGTTCTGTGGCTGCGAGCGACAATGCCGACACCGCCGTCGGTATCGCCAATCCCACTCAGGCTGCGGCCGACACTGCAGCTCTCGGCATCGACGCCGACAATAGTTTTATGGATGACGGCACACCATTCTGACAAAACGTCAGGACATGGCCGGCACATCTTTTATATCATAGATATCATCAATAGGTATTGCCGTCGATGAATCGGAAAGGATTATGACCCTCTCGATCTCGTCGATTTTCCTGATCGCACCTCTCACGCTGACATAGCGGCCGCCATCCTTCAGTGCGTCTTTCTCAAAATAGACGAACGTAACAGTCGCGCCGCTTTCCAAAGCCAGAGACAGTCTGGAAGAAAGCAGCCCCTGCTCTTCGGCTGACAGTTCTATCTTGCTGTTCGTCAGCCTGGCAGTCTCGCTTATGGCTTCATCATGCCCGGTAAGAGCGGCAAAGGGCGCGAACTGAGCCGCACGGTTCCTCATCGGCATCGGCGGTCTGTTCTTGCTCACGTGATGCGGAAGATTTATTATGTCGTCATACTTACTCATGGTGCCCTCCTATCTGTTGGTTACGTTCGCGCTGAGTGGCTCCGTCGGCATAGTTCAACCCTTTGAGTATGGCGTTCTTACCGAACATCTTCTTGATCTTCAACAAAGCCTTCTGTCTCCGACGCTCCTTGGCAAGTCTTTCTTCCTCGCGTTCCTGCCGGCGTCTTATCTCCTCGTAATCAGAGAAAAGGTCAAGCTGTACGGAACGAAAACGGGCATTCGCCTCGTCCTCCATTACAATGTGGTTCACAGTAAGGGTAAGTCGGCGCACAAGCAGGTCGGGATTGATAATATGGTCGTAAAGCTCCGCCGTCTTCTCTATCAGGACAGAGGCCGAGGATGTCGGGCGGTCAAGATTTATTGTGCCGTGGGCGTGCGCCGGCACATCTCTGCCGTAATAGTCTTTTGTCACTTTCCCGTGAAACTTCGACCTTATGGCAGGATTAACAAGCGATTCCACATCATAGCCTACAATAAGCACAAGCTGGTCGGTAACTATCTTTTTATCAAGCAGGTCGAGCGAAACGGCATCCGCCATCTCCAGTATCACGTTTCGCGCCTTATCGGCTGTATATGCACATTGAAGCACCTGGCCGCTGCTCATGCTTCTGGTTTCAGGACGATATGCCTTGACCTGCGCCATGCTTACCGGTTCCCAGCCCCAGGCATGATCGATAAGCAGCTCGGCATTGACCCCTAAAAGTCTGTACAGCAGCTCCTCATGCTCGATCGAACAACGGGCTATATCTCCCATCGTATGTATGCCGTAAGGAGCAAGACGGCCGACGACTCCCATGCCCACTCTCCAGAAATCAGTAAGCGGAGTATGCTCCCACAACTCACGGCGATAGCTCATCTCATCAAGTTCAGCTATACGCACACCGTCCTTGTCCGGCGGCATCTTCTTGGCCACAATATCCATCGCTATCTTGCACAGATACATGTTTGTGCCTATTCCTGCCGTGGCGGTAATTCCGGTCTCCTTCAGCACTTCACGTATCATCGTCATCGCAAGCTCGTGAGCCGTCATCTTGTAGATAGGCAGATATTCCGTAACGTCCATGAACACCTCGTCGATAGAATAGACATGAATGTCCTCCGGCGCTATATAGCGGAGATATATGTCGTAGATACGTGTACTATAGTCTATATAGTGTGCCATGCGTGGGGGCGCCACCAGATAATCGACCGCAATCTCCGGGTGCTCATCAAGTATCGCCTTGGAATACGATTTGCCCTGCCGGCCTCTGCGATAATTGACATTCCTTACCATCTGCACCACCTCGAACAGACGAGGTCGCCCACTGATGCCGTATGACTTCAGAGCCGGAGAAACGGCCAGGCAGATGGTTTTCTCCGTACGCGACGCATCAGCCACGACAAGGCATGTGTCAAGCGGATCCAATCCGCGCTCGACACATTCCACCGAAGCGTAAAACGACTTCAGGTCAATAGCTATGTATTGTCGCTGCTGCATCTTTCCAAGTCATACATTTAAGATACCCCCTGAAGTCATACCATGATGCAGGTATTTTTTCAAGGGGTATCCCGGGAGCGAAAGGCTTCACGCCAAAGGCATCGGCCTTCAAAAGCTCCGGCACTTATATTCTATATACTTCAATCCTTATTAAGCTGAGCCACAGTAGCCGTCGGCGTGATACCGTCGCGCTTCAGGAGAGCGTCGACTGTCGGATCCTGACCACGGAAACGACGGTAGAGCTCGGCCGGATTTTCAGTGCCGCCACGCGAGAGTATGTTGTTGCGGAAGCTGTAGGCGGCCTCGCGGTTGAAGATACCTTTTTCCTTGAAGAAGGCGAAAGCGTCGGCATCGAGCACTTCTGCCCATTTGTAGCTGTAATAACCGGCTGCGTAACCGCCCGAGAAGATGTGGCTGAACTGGGGCGATATCATGGTGCCGTCCACATCATCGAATATACGGACAGTCTCTATAGCCTTGCTCTCGAAATCGACAGGGTCGCTTACCGGTTCGGTAATTGTGTGCCATGCCATATCGAGATAGCCGAAATTGAGCTGTCGCATGCAGGAATATGCGGCGCCATACTGCTGAGAGCGGACAAGACGCTCCACAAGCTCTTCGGGGATGGCCTCGCCGGTCTGGTAGTGACGTGCGAAGCTGTCGAGGAACTCGCGCTCGGTCAGATAATTTTCGTTGAACTGAGAGGGAAGCTCCACAAAGTCACGATAGACGTTCGTACCCGAAAGCGATGCATATTTCGTATCGGCGAGGAGTCCGTGGAGGGAGTGGCCGAACTCGTGCAGGAAAGTCTCTACCTCATAAGGAGTAAGCAGCGAGGGCTTCTCGGCGGTGGGCTTGGTAAAGTTCATCACGATAGTGACATGCGGACGCGAGTTGACACCGTCTTCTGTAATATACTGCTCCTTGAAGTTTGTCATCCATGCGCCGGGACGCTTGCTTGAGCGTGGGAAGAAATCGGTATAAAGCACACCTATAAAGCGGCCGTCGGCGTCGTTGACATCATAAGCCTTGACATCGGGATGATATACCTCTATCGAATCGTTGGGCGTGAATGTAAGGCCGTAGAGACGTGTCGCAAGGCCGAAAACTCCGTCTACCACCTTGTCAAGAGGAAAATAAGGGCGTAGCGCCTCTTCGTCGAACGCATATTTCTCAGCCTTGAGCTTATTGGAATAATAGCTGTAGTCCCATGGCTTTATCGTGACGGGCTTACCCTCCAGTTTTGTAGCGAACTCCGTAAGCTCGGCAAGCTCGGCATTAAGCGCCGGACGGTAGGCGTCGCGCAGGCGGCCAAGAAGGTCGTACACGGCTTCAGGATTCTGTGCCATGGTCCGTTTCAGGCTGTGTGTGGCATAGTTGTCGCTGCCGAGAAGCTTGGCAATCTCAAGGCGAAGCTCGCTTATGCGCTTGATATTGTCGATGTTGGAGTATTCGCCGCTTGTATTGCGTCCGTTGTAGAGTCTGTACATTTTCTCACGCAGGTCAGGACGGCTCGAATACTTAATGAACGCGCTGTAGACGGGCTGGTCGAGAGTAAAGAGATATTCGCCTTTGCGACCCTTGGCCTCGGCGGCCTCGGCGGCAGCTGTGACAGAACTTTCGGGCAGGCCGGCAAGATCATCGGCTGTAAGATAGATCTCGTAGGTATTCATCTCCTTAAGCACATTCTGACCGAATGCGGTTGTAAGAGCAGAAAGCTCCGACGACAGTTTACGGTACTTCTCGCGATCTTCGCCCTCAAGGTTTGCGCCGGATAAGGCAAACGAATCATAAGTGGTCTGCAACAGCATCTGCTCCTCGGGGTTGAGATCGAGCGACTCTCGATCATTATAGACCGAGCGTACGCGGTGCCACAGGTCCTCGTTGAGTGTGATAGCGGTAGTGTAGTCGCTGAGTTTCTGCGAAGCTTCTACCGCGATATCCATCATGGCGTCGTTGCTGTTGGCCGAAAGCAAAGGATAGAACACATTGAGCACACGGTCGAGATCGGCGCCAACCTCGTCGAGAGCGACGATGGTATTTTCGAAATCAGGTTCTTCGAACTGCGATGTAATGGCCTCTATCTCATCGTTGGCCAGCTTTATGCCACGGTCGATCGCTGGCAGCCACATGCTGTCGGAAATCTGTGAGAACGGCGCGGTGCCGTGGACCGTACCCTTGAAGGGCTCATAAAAGATATTATCTGAAGATGTCGACATAAGTTTCTTTAAAGAAAAAACAATAGCCAGTATCGCTACTATGACTATAATCGGTAAAGCAATCTTTTTCATTAGCCTAAATATGTGATAATTGGTCAAAATTACGCAAAAGAACTGTAATATGCAAATCAGAATGTAAATTGCATGGCTACCCTCAGGCCGTGGCGGTCGATCTTGTATGGCTCGTCAAGATAATTGAGTCGCCACACGTAATCAAGCCTTATAAAGCGCAGTATATTGTCGATGCCGGCCGATATCTCCATGTAAGGTTTCGACATGACCGATGTAGTGGCGTCGGATGGCAGTGCAAGCAGCTCGGGCGCATTGTTGCGTCCCGACCGACGGCCATATATGCCGGAGAAACCGACAACTTCGCGAAGACCAAGCTTCTTGACACCGGGTATGAGATTGAACAGAGCGCCGCGAGCCTGATAGCTCATATGCCACGACACATAACTCGAATTGATAAACTCGAGAGGATTCATCAGCGCGAACGAGCCGGGCTGTATGGTATACGACAGGTTGGCATTGGGTATGAACAGCTCGGGGAA